>NZ_MRBY01000033.1 GCF_001904615.1 [Limnothrix rosea] IAM M-220 | reverse complement strand
CTTGTCTCCCTTTCTCTAAAGAATGTCAGCTAAATTCTTATCCATAACTGACGTAAATGTAGTGTGTGTTAGCACAGCGTAACGCACATTTAATTAAGAGTATAAACAGAAAAAAGGCGCGTTACATTTCATCAACGCACCCTACAAAAATTTTCTGTTACTTGTGAATTAATGGAGGAAATGGCGGGAACCGGTGAACATCATAATGATGCCCAGTTCATTAGCCGCTTTAATCGAATCCTCATCGCGGATGGAACCACCGGGCTGCACGATCGCCTTAATTCCGACCTCCGCAGCACTACGGACAGAATCATCAAAGGGGAAGAAGGCATCACTGGCTAGATAAGCGCCTTTCGCTTTTTCCCCTGCCTGTTCAAAGGCAATTTTCGCCGCTCCCACACGATTCATTTGACCCGCGCCAACACCCACCGTTGTGCGATCCTTCGATACCAAAATCGCATTAGATTTCACATGCTTACACAGCTTCCAGGCAAAGAATAATTCTTCTAAATCTTCAGGGCTAGGCAATTTTGTTGTGACACATTTCCAGTCTTCGGGCCGCTCGATCTGAATGTCGGCATCCTGCGCTAAAAATCCGCCTGCAATGGCTTTAACCATTTGGGTAGGGCCCGTTAATAAATCAGCCAACGTTAACACCCGTAATTTCTTTTTCTTGGCGATAACTTCCCGCGCTTCAGGCGTACAGTCCGGAGCCACAATACATTCAAGGAAAACCTTACTCATCGCCTCCGCCGTTGCACCATCAAGGGGTTTATTGAGCGCCACAATGCCCCCAAATGCTGAGACTGAATCCGCCGCAAAAGCTTTTTCATAAGCTTCTACGAGCGTATCTGCAACCGCCACACCACAGGGATTTGTGTGCTTGAGGATTGCCACAGCCGGGTCACCATCGGGAAATTCGGCAATAATGCGACGCGCCGCTTCGAGGTCAACGAGATTGTTGTAGCTTAGTTCTTTTCCTTGAAGTTTTTCTGCCGCTGCCCAGCCACTATCCTGAGTGCCAGTTTTGTACCAAGTAGCGCTCTGGTGGGGATTTTCGCCATAACGGAGGGTTTGTACTGCCTGTCCACCCATGCCAAATCGTTTCGGTAAATCAGCTTCTGCATTCACCTGACTTGCAAAGTAACTAGAAATCGCTTGGTCATAGGCACAAGTTAAGGCAAAGGTTTCCCCTGCCATCCGCTGCCGAAACTCGATGGTTGCATTGCCATCATTTGCGCGCAATTCCTCAAGATATTCGTCGTAATAACTAGGATTAGAAATGACTGCCAAACTGCCAAAATTCTTTGCCGCCGCCCGGAGCATGGCAGGGCCACCAATATCAATTTGCTCTACCGCTTCTGGAACGGTGACACCATCTTTGGCAATGGTTTGCTCGAAAGGATAAAGGTTTACGGCAACGAGACTGAGGGGACGAATATCGTTAGCTTCTAAATCTTTGAGGTGTTCAGGGAAATCCTGTCGCGCGAGGATACCGCCATGGATTTTTGGGTGGAGGGTTTTCACACGGCCGCCAAGAATTTCTGGAGAACCTGTATAGTCACTCACTTTCGCCACAGGCACGCCGCCATCTTTGAGAGCCTTTGCTGTGCCGCCACTGCTGATCAGATCGAAGCCAAATTCTTCGACCAGTGCGCGGGCAAATTCAACGATGCCAGTTTTGTCGGAGACGCTCAATAAAGCCAGACGTGCCATTTCCAAATCTTTTCCTGATCACTTAATAAGGGATTAATCATAAGGGATTATGCCCTATGACTCAAACGGTGATATCAGCGCAATTTGACTTGGGTCACGTCGGCGATCGCCCTTTGCTTAGTATTAGGGAAAATGAGTCCTTGGCAGGAAAGCCCATACTCTCCAAAACATCTTCTAAAATAGTCGGTGAAGCAAATTCTAGGGCGGGCAATGGTTCAGCAACTGACTCCCAACCAAACAGGCATTTTTTATCCCGACAGTGACGGACAGCCGATGGCAGACAATACGTTGCAATTCGAGTGGATTGTCACCATTAAAGAAAATCTTGAAATTATCTTTGCCGATCAAGCCGATGTCTTTGTCGCGGGAGATCTCCTCTGGTATCCGATAGAAGGGGATAACAAAACGAGGCGTGCACCCGATGCTATGGTGGTTTTTGGTCGCCCAAAAGGCGATCGCGGTTCCTATAAACAATGGGAGGAAAATAATATTGCGCCACAGGTGGTGTTTGAGATTTTATCGCCGGGTAACACCATCCGGGAAATGGCAGGGAAGTTGGAGTTTTACCAAACCTACGGAGTAGAAGAGTATTACCTATACGATCCCTACACGAAGGATTTGGGGGGATGGCAGAGAATTGGTGATCATTTAACAGTAATCCCTGAGATGGATCAGTGGGTTAGCCCGCGACTCAAGATTAAATTTAAAAGTGCATTGGGGGAAAAGCTAAAAATTTTCCGACCTGATGGCAGTCCTTTTTTAACTTCTGTTGAACTTGATAATGCTAAAAAACAAGCTGAACTAGCTCAGCAGCAAGCTGAATCGGAACGGGATGTCGAGCGGGAACGTGCGGACAGATTGGCAGCAAAGTTGCGAGAGCTGGGTATTGATCCCAATGAGGTTTAGGTTATAGCTCAAACTTGATCGCCCAAATTAATTGCCCAAATTAAAGGTTCGACTCAAGAATTTCGGCGATCGCCGCAGGATTTTCAAAGTGGAGATTATGGCCACCAGCTACCGTTAAGCGTTGGGCATTGGGCATTGCTGCTTGGATAGCGTTTAAATCCTCAGGTCGATTAAATTCGCTTTGATCTCCGTAAATTAAAGTGGTTTTTGCTTGGATATTTTCGAGAAGGGCAAGGTAACGGCGGCGACTAATGCCATTAAATTCGATACCCGCACGGGTTCTCAAAAAAGCATCCCAACGCCACGTGAAACCATCGCTGATTTTTTCGGTGCTACGTTCTACCAATTGCAAAGATAATTCTTCAGACAAAGCGGGAGTCACCTGTCGTAAACGTCGGGCGGCGATCGCCACATCGGGGAAAGTGGGGTGTTCCGGCGGAGTCGCTAAATAGTCAAGGTGAGTGACAAGGTGATCCGCGGTTTCGGCATCGTCAATGTCATTGGGCACAATGGTTTCCACGAGACAGAGATTTTTCACTTGGTCACGACGAATCCCCGCATACATCGCCCCAATAATTGACCCCATGGAATGTCCCACAAGGTGAAAGGGTTGGTCAGTGAGTTCTTTCGCTAGGGCATCCACATCGGCTAGAAAGTCGAGCATACTGTAGGACTGGGCATGGTCAGATTTACCGTGACCCCGCAGATCTGGAGCCACAACCCAATAGCCTTGAGCGGCTAATTTTGGCGCAATGAGTTGCCACGATGCCCCCTGTTCGAGGATGCCGTGCAATAACAGAATGAGAGGTTGATGGCGATCGCCCCATTCACAGAGGCAGTACTCTAAACCCCGCACCGTTACCATTCTTTCGGTCATTGTGGGCAGTTCATTCACTGCTAACTCTTCATTCGGTAACTCGTAATTAAACGTTTGCGCCAGTCGAATTGTTGCTGGATTAAGAGTTTGCGGCAATGTCACTTCACGCCACTTATCAGCTAAGGCTGGATCAATACTTTTGTGTTTGAGGAAATTTGGGTCACCTACGCCCATGGATTGTTGGTGTAAACCGTCCGTGAGGCGATCGCCACTGTAGGGATTTAGCAGAGATTCATCGAAATCAACCCCAAGAAATTCGCAAATTCGAGTGAGAACAACGCGGGGATTTTTAACCAGATCTTCGTAGACGACTTGTAAATATTTATCGTCAGAAAGTTGTTTTCCAAATTGCAAAATATTTTGATTACTGTTTGTCCAAATAGACTCAGCTAAACCATGGGGATTCGCGCTAGTATCGCCCAAAAGTTTATCCATCCGTAAACGACTAAAGGATTCAATCATGGCGTAGGGATGACGCACTAAATGAATATATTTAGCATGCTCAAACAAGATTTCACTATGCTCTAAAGTCTGGCGATCGCTGCCATAACTGGGGGATTTATCAATCAGTAATTTTCCTGAGGCTTTACTTTGTAATGCCGCATAAATATCTTTAATAGAACGATTTTCAATCATCCATTGATCAATGATTTTTTGACTTTCTGCTGCTGTGACATTATCCAGATCCATCACCGCCCGCTGGAGACCTTCGCCGAGGTGAGATAAGCCCAATTCTGCTTGGCGATCGCCCATGGTTTCAAAGGGCAATAAGTGCAGTTCTGGTGGAGAATACAGGGCTGGATGTCCAGCTAACATTACCCGCAATAACGTAGAGCCAGAGCGAGGACTCGACAAAATAAAGGCAATGGGTTTTTCGTTTTTCTTCTCAGGAATATGCCAAGTTTTTGTTGTTTGGCTCGGTAACTCTGTGGGAATTGCTGTTATTTTTTGTTGATAGTTGGGATTGTGGGCTTTTTGAAATTCATCACCCAAATATTTCGCTAAAACCTCTAACTTTGGTCGCTCATAGATTTCGCGGGGATACAACATTAACCGCAAATCTTGCTTTAAATGGGCGATCGCCTCCATCACCATGAGCGAATCCATCCCTAAATCTAGGAGATTATCACTAGGCCGAATTTGACTCGGTTCGAGTTTTAAAATGCGGGCAATAGACTCACGTAAATATTCTGTTAATTGCTGCTGCTGCGCCGGGTGTGGCAAGGTTTGTAATTGCTCAAAAACATTATTTTGGGTGGTCGTTGTCTCGGTTTTATTTAATACTTTATCGAAATAAAAACTGTGGGCGATCGCCGGAAACTGTTGAGCAAGTTGTGACCAATCAGGCTTAAAAATGCCAACATTTATGTGCTGTGCCAAGACATTTTCGAGCGCTTGTAAACCCTGTTCTGGTGCGACAAAAGTCATACCTTGATGCCGCAAAGCCGTTGCCATGCCGTCCGTTGCCCAGGGTCCCCAATTAATATTGAGAGCCGGTAAACCCTGTGCCTGACGATAGCGGGCGATCCCATCTAGAAAGCCATTAGCTGCTGCATAATTTCCTTGGCCGGGAGACCCGATGACCGCAGCTACCGATGAAAAGGTCACAAAGAAATCTAGGGGATTCGCCAAACTGCCATGGTGCAAATTCCGCGTGCCTTGAATCTTTGCCGTAAAAACTTTCGTGAATTTCTCCCATGTTTGCGTTGCGAGCAAACCATCCTCAAGGACACCCGCTGCGTGAAAAATACCACTGATATTGGGATAGCGCTGGAAGAGATGTTGGACATCATGCTCCTTGGCAATGTCGCAGGTGTAGGCGATCGCACTTTTTGGTAAATCCGCCAATATTTCATCAGCAGGGGATAAACTGCGACGGGTCAACAAAATGATTTTTGTCGCGCCCTGTGCGTCGAGCCATTGTGCTAAATGACGACCAATACTACCTAAGCCCCCTGTTATCAGATAGACCGCTTGCGGCTTAATTGTGGGCATGTCAGTTTTCGTCACCGTTTGGGGGGTTAGTTGTGCCCCATACAGTGCACCGTCACGGCAAGCGATTTGTTGAATTTTCGCCTGGGTACAGATGGCCGCGAGATTAGGGATATTTTCGTTGAAATCTAGATCGATAATGCCGCCCCACAATTCTGGATGTTCAAGGGCGATCGCCTTACCCATACCCCATAGAGAATTTTGACTAAAACCTTCAACTTTGTCCCTCTCTAAAACGGCTTGACTATTGCGGGTGAGGAACCAACAGGGAATTTGTCGCTGGATTTTGTGCAAGCTTTGGATTAGTTTTAAAGTCGTATAACAGCTTAACCATTGACTATCTTCAATATTTTCTGCATCGGCGGCGATCGCCCAACCGTGAATAATACCCGCAATTTTTGTGTCAGCTAAGGCGGCAAAAAGTTGATCAAACTGATCGGGATGCACTTCCCAATGTTCCGATGTCTGCGTCAAAGCATCACCGAGATAAACAATTTGTGACTGGGGAAATTGCCCAGCGATGTCTAAGGTCTGGGGGTGGCGATCGCCGAGAACTAACCATGTACCATCACCCTGCTCCATCAGTTCCGGCAGAGCGACTGGCTGCCATTGCACACCATAAAACCAATCGGCAAAATCCGCCTCAACCGTTACCGCATCGAGCCAAGATTTTTTGCTAAACCAATATCGTTGTCGCTGAAAAGGATAGGTCGGTAGATCTGTCAGTTTCTGGGAACCATAGTCCCCTTCCACCGCGCACCAATTAATGTCTAAACCCTGTACATAAAGCTTCCCAAGGCTAGTAAACATTTCCTGCCAATCGTCATTTTTTGGCCGTAAACTCGGTAACCAAAGGGCTTTCACATCCGGCAAACAATGGCGACCCATACTCAGCAGCACAGGTTTCGCGCCGATCTCCAGAAAAACATTCACCCCAGCCGCCGCCAGAGCCTGAATACTCTGGACAAATTTGACCGGCTCCGACACATGACTGACCCAATAGTCCGCTGTGGCGATCGCCGCTCCGATTTTCTGCCCAGTGACATTAGAAATGAGAGGTAAACGGGGTTCATGGAATTGAATTTGCTCAGCCACCTGACGAAAAGCGCCCAACATCGGTGTCATTAATGGTGAATGGAACGCATGGGAAACCTTTAGGGGTTTGGTTTTAATACCTTGGCTTTGCAATTGTGTGAGACTTTTTTCAAGACTAGGGGTTTGCCCAGAGAGCACTAAATGGGAGCCATTTTCTGCCCCTACCGTCAAATTTTCGGATAAATAGGGCAGAATCACAGTCTTATCTGCGAAAACCGCTGCCATGCCACCATTACTAGGTAAATTTTGCATGAGCTTACCCCGCGCCGTAATCAGCTTCATGCCATCTTCTAGGGAAAAGACCCCTGCCAAACAAGCTGCCACATATTCCCCGACGCTGTGACCCATACAAAAATCTGGCGCAACTCCCCACGATAACCACAACTGGGCGATCCCGAATTCCACCGCAAACAATAGTGGCTGCGTGTACATGGTTTGGTTTACAATCTGCGGATCATGGCCGCCGTAGAGCAACTCGATGAGTGTCGGCGCGTCGGGCGAAAAAGACTGCCATAGGCGATCGCACTCATTGAGCACTGACTTAAAGAGTGGCTGAGTCTCGTAAAGCTGTTGACCCATGCCCACATATTGCGACCCTTGCCCGGTAAATAAAAAGGCAATTTTCTTGGGTCTGACTGGCGTTGACGGCCGAGGTGATGCCGTTAATTGTGCGAGTAAATCGGCATGATCTTTGAAAATAATTGACTGACGTTGGTTGAAATGGGAGCGCCCTGTATTTGCCGTCAAACAAAGGTTTTGTAGATCTGCAGCTGGCTGGGCTTGCAGATAGTTTATGTAATTTGCTTGTAATGCCCCTAAAGCTTGTTGATCTTTTGCCGAAAGGGTTAAGAGGTGCCAAGGACGTTTGTTCGATTTCGGTTCAGTAAGGGTAACAGCAGGGCGATCGCCGATAATAATGTGGGCATTCGTCCCACCAAAACCAAAGGAACTGATCCCCGCCAAGCGCGGTTGAGTCGATGGTTGCCAAGGTTGTGCCGCTGCCGGAATGGCGAGCATTTTTTCTAAATCAATGCGGGAATTTAGCTGTTGAAAATGGAGATGCTGGGGAATTTTGCCGTGGTTTAACGACAGAACAACTTTAATGAGTCCTGCAATGCCTGCGGCTGCTTCGAGGTGACCAATATTGGTTTTCACCGAACCCACGATACAAGGCTCTTCGCGAGAGTTCTCACTCTGTTTCAAGACAGATTTAAGGGAATTAATTTCGATCGGATCACCAAGGGGTGTCCCTGTGCCATGGGCTTCTACGTAGTCCAAGTCCGCCGCCGTAATCCCTGCCCGGGCGATCGCCTGTTTAATGACATCCTGTTGTGCGAGACCATTGGGAGCTGTTAAACCATTACTGCGGCCATCTTGATTAATGGCAGACCCATAAATTACCGCCAAAACCGGATCACCGTCCCGTTCTGCATCCGCTAGGGGTTTGAGGATGACAACACCACAACCTTCTCCCCGCACATAGCCATCGGCACTTTCATCAAAAGTTTTACAACGACCAGCACCACTCATCATGCCCGCTTGACTAAAAGTCTGGGTAACATCCGGCGTAAGAATGAGGTTTACTCCGGCGGCGATCGCCCTTTCACATTCCCCATTAATGAGACTTTGGCAAGCCAGATGAACCGCTACCAAAGACGATGAACAGGCCGTATCCACACTAAGAGAAGGCCCCCGCAGATCCAGAAAATAGGACAACCGATTTGCCGCCACACTATGGGCATTGCCCGTTCCCATATAGGCATTGATGGGATTTTTTTCCCGTACCTGAAGCTGGGCATAGTCACTATTACTAATTCCCACAAACACGCCCGTGGGAGAATTTGCGAGATTTTGAGCCGGAATGCCCGCCCGTTCCAATGCTTCCCAACTGACTTCTAGCAGAAGCCGTTGCTGCGGATCCATCTGTTCCGCTTCCCGTGGTGAAATGCCAAAAAAGCTCGGCTCAAACTGGTCGATATGGTTTAAAAAACCACCCCATTCCTCCGAACCCCAGCGATCGCCTAAAGGGCGGATCCCCTCTTGCCCCTGCTCAAGTAGCGACCAAAAGGCCTCTGGATTGTCTGCCTGAGGAAACCGACAACTGAGTCCAATGACCGCAATTTTTGAATGATTTAGTTCTTTTGCCGGTGCAATAGTCACCCGTTGCGTCGCCGTTTCACCCGTAATCAAAAAAGCTGCCAACGATCGAATCGACGGATAATCATAGGCCAATGTCGGCTCCAATTTGCGCTTAAGACGATCTTCTAAATCCGCCGTCACCTGCACCGCCTGCACCGAATCCAAACCATAGCTGGCAAAAGGTTCCAAGACATCAATTTTGTGCGTCTCAATGCCCAACCGCTGCGCAATATTCCCCACCAACCAAGCTTCTAACTCCTGCTGCTGGCGATCGCCTTTCCCTGCCACTGCCACCTCAATATCTGATGTCTGATATCTGATACCTGATACCTGTTCACTGCTCACTGATACCTGTTCACTGCTCACTGATACCTGTTCACTGCCCACCGACCATTGCCCCACTACCGCGAGGGAATGATCTACGAACCCGAGCTTGCAGGCATGGCGACGGATCTTGCCGCTAGAAGTCTTGGGAATACTGCCCGTTTTAATAAAACAAATGGCATAGGGTTGCAGTTGATGCTCCGTGGCGATCGCCCCCCGAATGGCCTGAGCCACTTCCTCCACATTTAAATGGCGCACAAACTTGCGCTCAACCTCCTGCACAATGACAAGCTGTTCAGCACCATCCACTTCAATAGACACCGCCGCCCCTGCCCCCTGCCGTAACGCCGGATGGGCTCGCTCAACCGTCAGTTCAATATCCTGAGGATAATGATTGCGTCCGCGAATAATCAATAGATCCTTTAAACGACCCGTAATATAAAGCTCACCATCCCGCTGAAAACCGAGATCCCCTGTCCGCAGAAAACCCGTTTCCCCATCTACTTGCGCCTGAAATGTTTTTTCAGTTAGTTCATCCTTTTGCCAATAGCCCTTTGCGACACTGCCGCCATGGACCCACACTTCCCCAATGATATTGTCTTCGCACCGTTCTAGGGTTTCAGGATTGACAATCCGTACCGATAAATCCCCAATAATTTGACCACTGCCCACTAGAGTAACCGTCGGTTCTGCGGCGATCGCCTCGCGCACTTGATTTTCTTCAATGGCCTGCTTACTAACCGTAATTTCCTTCGGCAAAGTTTGTGGCTCAGTACCAGAAACCATCAGCGTCGTTTCCGCCATGCCATAACAAGGGTAAAACGCTTTTTTGTTAAAACCCACCTCAGCAAAATGTTGACTAAAACTATCAAGAGTATCACTACGAATCGGTTCAGCCCCGGAAAAGGCCAACTGCCAAGACTCTAGTTTTAAGGTCGACTTTTGTTCATCAGTAATTTGAGCAACACAGAGATCATAGGCAAAATTCGGCGCACCACTCGTCGTTGCCTTATATTTTGTGATGGCCTTAAGCCAACGAAACGGTCTTTGTAAAAAACTGACAGGCGGCATTAATACCTGAAAAATCCCCACATAGATCGGCTGCAAAATTCCACCAATCAAACCCATATCGTGGTAGGGCGGCAACCATGACACAGCACGTACATCTTGGGAATTTTTAAAACCTGTTTGAATAATGTGGGAGTTGTGAAGTAAATTGCGGTGGGCAACCATTACACCCTTTGGATTCCCCGTAGAACCACTGGTGTATTGCAGAAAGGCCAAGTCATCGAGACTAACGTGGGGGTCTTGCCAGACTGCCGCCAACTCTAGGCTCAAATTATCAGTAGCTAAACATTGAAAAGCCGCATTTTCCAGCTCATCAAACTTCGTGGCAATTTTGTCCCGGAGCTCTGCAGTGGTTAAGGCAAATTGTGCTTGGGCATCTTGAATAATGCTGTAAAGCCGCCCGAAAGACCGGTTAGCCCGGGGGGGGTAGGCAGGAACCGCAATCACTCCCGCATAAAGACATCCTAAAAAAGCGCAGATAAACTCCAATCCTGGGGGATAAAGGAGTAAGGCTCGTTCTCCCCGGGCTTGGTATGTCTGGAGATAGGCGGCGATCGCCTGGGCACGGGTATGGAGATCACCATAGGTCAAAGAATCAGTTTCCGCCTCGCCATCAGCTAGGAAAGTGAAAATTGTTTTATCGGGTTGAGACTCAGCCCTGTACTGAAGCAGATCGACGAAACTTGTAAATTGACCAAACATGTACGCCTTAGCAACTCCTGCGAATTGAAATTCTGAACCCCGTATCCTAGCAGTTCGCGCGGATAACATCCGGTTTTACAGCCTAGTTAACCATATTAAACCTTGAGTCACCTGTTCATGGGCAATTCGCGGGAATCATTCCTCCGATTGAGCCTGTGGCGAATGTCCCATCACGTTTAGTGATTGCGTTGAATTTTTGCGTCTATGGGGTTACCAAGCAACAGCAGCAATTCGACAAAATTCACAACGAAATAACGATTCTCCAATCATTGTTGGTCTTACTGCTCGTGCTTTGGGGGGCGATCGCCAGAAATGTTTAGCCGCAGGGATGAATGATTATTGAGCGAAACCAGCTTCGCCAAAGACCGAAAGGCAATATTTTAAGTAAAAGGACATCGTTCATTGCCATGTAGAGAGTCGTTTTTCTTGGCTACCCGTGAAAAAAGTTACTCAAATCCCATTAGGCTTCTTGGGCTGCGAGCCAGCGCATGACCTGTGCATTAACCATGTCTGGTGCTTCATCTTGGGGACAGTGACCCGCTCCTTCGAGGCGCATAAACTCAATTTCAGGGTACTGCTCCACCATTTTTTGACCGAGGGCGATCGGCTCCCACGGATCTTCTGTGCCCCACATCACGACTGCCGGGCAGGGCAGTAACGGCAACAAATCATCTGGGAGCGCCCCTTGGGAATAACTGATAAAAGCAAGGAAAACATCGACTGCTCCTTTGTCTTTCGCTGGAGTTAGGAGGATATCGATCAGTTCGTCAGTGATGGCAGATTGATCATTGTAGGCCTGGGACAAAACGTTCCGAATGGCTTGCGGGCGGGCAATTTGTCGGAAAAAAAGTTTACCCAAGGGTGTGCCTGTAAGAATTTTTTGGAAGACAGGTACGCCCCAACGCTGATAAAAAGGAGATTTTGCTAAATTTCGTTCGTGGAAAAGGCGCAGGGAAAAATTCAGAGAGACAACACCTTTAACCCATTGCGGATAGGTGACGGCTGTTTGCATGGCGGCAACACAACCAATGGAATTGGCAATAAGAAAAGCTGGTTCGCCAATAACTTCTTCGCAGAATGCTTGGATTTGCGCTGCCCAAGTGTCGAAGGTGTAGTCTGCTTCTGTGTAGGGCGCTGGTTTGGCGGATTTGCCGAAACCCAATAAGTCAATGGCAAAGCAGCGGTAATGTTCGCCTAAAACGGGTAGGTTCTTGCGCCAATGTCCGACGGATGCACCGAAGCCGTGAATCATGACGACGGGCGTACCTTGGTTGCCACAAGAGCGATAGTTGATGTTAAAGCCTCGCCATTGCCATGTTTTGTCGGTTGTTACTTCTGTCGCAGTGATGGTCATAGCGGCGCTGGATAGTTAAAAATATCTAAGGAATTTTGTTCGTTGTTTGGTTATAGGGCGATCGCCCCCAAAAAAACAAGGCAACTTCGGTAAATTTTAGTCGGGTGACTGGTGATGCTCACAACAATTATGGGGCACTGGGTCATAGCCACCCTCGGCAAAGGGATGGCAGCGTAAAATGCGCTTCATCGCTAACCAGCCACCACGCCAAACACCGTACAACTCAACCGCATCCAAGGCATATTGGGAGCAGGTGGGCTGAAACCGGCAACTTGGCGGCAATAGCGGTGAAATTAGCACACGATAGCCGTGAATGAGACCCAGTGCAATTTTTTTCATGGGAGATTTTTCTGTGAATCAATTAGGAGGCGATCGCCTGTTTTTCCAGAACTACCTTTGAATTAGTTGCCTCAGCGACGATGCGACGGAATTCGTCACCCTCAATAGTTTCCTGCTCAATGAGCTGATCGACAATTTTGTCGAGGAGGTTGCGATTTTCTCGGATAATTTGCTTCGCATTTTCGTAGGCTTCAAAAACAATTTTGCGAATTTCCTCGTCGATCGCCCCAGCAATTTTTTCGGAATAATCAGGTCGTTGGGTTGTCCAGTCATTGCGTAGAAAAACCTCACCAGTATTACCCTCTAGGGCAAATTGACCCAGCTCAGACATCCCCAGTTTGGTTACCATACGCCGCGCTAACTTAGTCACCTGCTGGATATCTTGGCTAGCACCGTTCGTTACCTCATCCGCCCCGAAAATCACATCTTCCGCAGCACGGCCACCCAACGCTGACTCGATGACGGCCAAAATCTGCTTACGGCTCTCTAAACCCAATTCCTCATCGGGCAAATACCAAGCAGTTCCGAGAGTACGTCCCCGGGGAATCAGCGTCACCTTTGCCAGTGGATCATGGTTCGGATTAAGAGTTGCGATGAGAGCATGACCGACTTCGTGATAGGCAACTAAGCGTTTTTTCTTACTGTCGGCAACGGGATTCCCTTCCATCCCCACAATCACGCGGTCGATCGCCTCATTAATTTCTGGCATGGAAATGGTTTCTTTGCGACGACGGACTGCCAGAATTGCCGCTTCATTTAATAAATTTGCCAAATCTGCGCCAGAGAAACCCGGTGTACGGCGGGAAACAACCTTGAGATCGATATTGTCATCAACCTTTTTGTCGCGGGCATGAACCTCAAGAATTGCCAAACGACCATTGTGATCGGGGTAATCCACCGTTACTTGACGATCAAAGCGACCGGGGCGTAGAAGCGCTTTATCCAAGACATCAGGACGGTTTGTCGCGGCAATCACGATTACGCCAGAGTTGGTTTCAAAACCATCCATTTCTGTCAGGAGCTGGTTTAAGGTCTGTTCGCGCTCATCGTTGCCACCGCCAATGCCCGCACCCCGCTGGCGACCAACGGCATCAATTTCATCGATAAACACCAAACAAGGGGCGTTTTCTTGGGCTTTTCGGAATAAGTCTCGTACCCGTGATGCACCAACGCCGACAAACATTTCGACAAATTCGGAGCCAGAAATACTGAAAAATGGCACGCCTGCCTCTCCGGCGATCGCCTTAGCGAGGAGCGTTTTACCCGTACCGGGAGGGCCAATCAGGAGCATGCCGCGGGGAATCGTTGCACCGATCGCCGTAAATTTATTGGGTTCTTTGAGGAAAGTCACCACTTCGGTCAGCTCTTCCTTGGCCTCCTCAACCCCTGCCACATCGTCAAACATGACACCCGTATCCGCTTCCATCTGAAATCTTGCCCGAGATTTGCCGAAACTCATGGCATTATTTTGGGCATTCGCAGAACGACGGATAATCATCGCCAGACCACCCACCAGCACAAAGATTAAAAGTAAATTAGTAAAAAGGGCGATCGCCACCGAATTATCTTGGGAGGGTACTACCTCAAAATCAACGTTGTTGTCCTTGAGCGCGTCTAATAGTTCTTGATTATTATTGAGCAGTTGAATTGTTTCTGCCTCTTCTTCTGTTTGACCCTTCAGCGTCACCGTCGCTGTATTTGTCTCCGGATCAAGCACAAATTTTTCCACCCGCTCTCGCTCTACCTTGCCGAGCAACTCACCATAGGTTAAACCCTGTTCTTCTTCCGTATTTTGGGCGATCGCCGGTGCACCGAGCAGAAGAGCCTGACCTAAAAGTAGTCCGAGCATACTAGCCCGCCACTTAAACCGTCGAGAACGATTAGATTGGCCTTGCTTAAAGGTAAAGGACATGTATCTCTTCATAGGGCACAAACAGAGCAACGATATATTTCCCACCATTGTAGAGTTTTCATTTAGAAATAGGAATCCAAACCGACAGATACTATCCATTTATCTTTCCAGATAGACTCTTTTGTATCAGTAATTAACTTATTTCGAATTATTTTGAAAGCTTTTCAAACTTTTTTTCGAGCGTAATATCAAAAAGATAAATCGTTGGCTTTAGATTAAAGGTGCTGAGTATTTCGCTATTTTATTGATTTTCTGTAGCCCGTGCTCATGGTGAAACATCACCTGAGGTCATCTATCTTGTTCGGCTAGCTCTGTTTGAACATTAATATAGTTCCAATATAGTGCCGTTTCCAATGGCGATATGTTCTCAGATTCATGAGGAGCAGGTTGCTCCATTTCGGGGATATTAACCTCATTCCCTTCATTTAGTCGCAGGGAATATTAAGAACAAAGTTTTTGATGTTTTTGACATTGACACACCGAGCAAGCAATTTCTGCATAATGAAAAACATGCAGAAAAATTCTATATTCGCAAGCGCTTAGGTCTGTTCGGATAAATGCAATTTTGTAGAGAACTGTTACAATTTTGTAGCATCAAACCATAGATAAAAGCTTAATTTGGCTTTAGTTTAGTAAACTTTTTAATATCAAATATTTCCTATGGAGTTTAAGAGAAATTACAAGGCATATTCAATGGCAAAGAAGTGATTTTCTATAAATTAAAATTAAATGATTAGGACTGATTATTAAAATAAGAGAAATATGGCAGACTTTCTTGATTATCTTCAGCCTTTAGGCATTGATATTCTCACCCTTATCGTGCAAATAGTTGTATTTTTGGCAATTATTTTCATTATTCGCTGCGTTGTTTTAAACACCTTAGAACGATTATCCCAGTGGTTCCATCCCCGGTCTGAATTTAATCCTTTAGGGATTACAAAGGTGGTATTCCAAAAGGGTTTAAGTATTATTGTCTTTGTCGGTATTGGCTTTGTTTTTATTGTCAATGTTTATTTGTTATACACTGGTGAGTCTGTATTTTTATATATGAAGGAATTGGTTTCTGGTGTGCCTAGAGATCAGTGGCAATCCTTCGGTATTGGCATTATAAAAAGCATACTTTTGTTGTTGTTAACGGCTTTGATTGTTGCTTCGTTACGTCCTTGGTCAAGGCGGCTGGGCGATCGCCTCAAAAGTTGGCAAGAAAATGAGGCTAATGCCGATAGTATTAAAAAGTTTTTGTGGGCGACAGAGCTTAGTTTAGAGACGGGGTTATGGTTACTGGCGCTAGTACTTTGCCTTGAATTTTTGTTTTTGCCAGAGGCAGTCATTTCCTATTTTTACTTTGCCTTAGAGTGTTATTTGTTGGTTTGTTTTGGGGCAATTTGTGTCTATGGTATTTTTGCCCTAATCGATACCCTAGATGTTTCAGCTGATGATTTTATCTTAGATCACCCAAAATCACTATTTCGCTTTTATCCGCGTTTCCGTTATCTCATCGGTCTCACGAAACGTTGTTTTGAATATGCTGTCTATGTGGCGATCGCCGGACTGATTTGTGTACAACTGCCGTGGGTGAAACCCCTTGCTATTTACGCTGTCACAATTAATCAAATTATTGCCATCATTTTAGCAACAGGCATCAGCATAGAACTGGCAAACATCACCATTGAAGGCTTTTTATTACGTGCCCGTAATCTTGACCCCTTCCAGCGTCGCCGTCGTCTTACCTTCGTTCCCCTCATTCAAAATACAGTCCGTTATCTGATTTATTTCGGTTCGGGTGTTGCCGTCCTTCATATCTTTAATATTGACCCAACCCCTGTCCTTGCTGGTGCTGGTATTGTCGGTTTAGCCGTTGGTTTAGGCGCACAAAATCTTATTAATGACCTTGTTAATGGCTTCACAATTTTGCTGCAAAACTACTATTTAGTGGGGGATTTTGTGGAAACCGATACGGCAGCCGGGGTGGTGGAGGCGATGGATCTACGGGTCACACGTTTCCGATCGCCGGAGGGACGATTACACATTGTGCGCAATGGCGATATCAAAACCATTGTGAATTATTCCAAGGAGTATGTTTACGCCGTGGTTCATGTGGGCGTTGATTATGACTCGAATTTAGACCATGTTTATGGTGTGCTGGAGGATGTCGGCAAGCAAGTGAAGGAGCTACATCCGGATGTTTTAGAGCCGACTTGCATTGATGGCCTAGACAATTTCTCTGAGTCAGAACTCACGATTCGCACCTCAACAAAGGTCAAACCGGGAAAACATTTACCTGTGCAGCGCTTGGTTCGGAAGCTGATTAAAGAAGCCTTTGACCGGGAAAATGTGGAGATTCCCTTTGCGCGGCGAGTCCTGATCCTCAAAAATCAAACCACAGAGGATCAGGCCAATATCAAAAAGCTGACGGATGAATTGGAGGATTAGTTGCAAAATCAGACAATTGTAAAACTGTCATGCATAAATGGCTCAAAATCGCTTTAATCCAGTCTAATAAGAGCAGTGAATAACTCAGGAAGGATAAACAAAAGATGTTTAAAACTGCTCTACCTCTCAAATGTTTGGCGATCGCCGCAACCACAATTGCGACAACCTTTGCGCCACTCCAAAGTGTGCAGTCCCAAAGTATTTTTGGAGAAGACCCCATCGATCAAAACCAAATGGTTGCCGTCGCTGTCCCCCTGAGATCCGGCAACTTCAACCTACTCGTGATCGAGCAATTCAAAGACAAACGCGCCTGCTGGGCAGAATCCGGTAACGCTCCGACGACCATTGACCCTCTCCTGCTCAATTTCGCGTTTACCAGCGATTGTCGCCGTAGTACCGACAGTAATGGTTATTCCATGCGTATCGATGGCGAAGACTTCGGCACCAAATATTTACTCCAAATTAAGCGATTTGAAGATAAAGCCCGGCTCATTGCGACTCCTAGCGATCGTTCCAAACCAGAAATCCTCATTGGCCAAACTAATGGTATCGCCGATGACTACCTAAAAATTGACCTGCTCCCCGGCTGGGAATTTACCCGCCGCACCTACGAAAATAAGCCCCTTGGACATTTCTACTTCTCCTCTGATGGCTCTCAAGTTGTCACCTTAGAATCTGGCGTGACTGAAGAACCTGTCGTCGTTACTCCCCCCGTGGATAACACACCTGATGTTGCAGCTTCTCGCTTTACTGATATCGGCGGTGATATTTATCGCAGTGAAATCGAACAAGCGGTTAATGTTGGCTTTATTGCTGGTTTTAATGACAATACCTTCCGTCCCACTGAATCCCTCACCCGTGAGCAGCTTGTTTCGATGGCGATTGAAAGCTTAAAGGTTATTCCGGAAAGCAACATTCAAGTCCCCAATCAAGCTGGTTCTTTCCCTGATGTGGCTGCAAACCGTTGGAGCGCCGGCAAAATCGCTTGGGCACAACAGAACAATATTGTTAGCGGCTACAGAGATGGCACTTTCCGTCCGACTCAACAAGTCACCCGTGCAGAACTGATGGCGATTCTCCGTCGGACAGCGGAATATGCCCAAAGTATTCAGGGTAAAGGTACGACCCTTCCCACGCGTAATAGTGCCTTCTCTTTTGTTGATTTGAATGGCCACTGGGCTGGTGACTTGACAAAGCAAATGTCTGCGTACTGTAATGCGGCAACGCCTTTCCAAGAGAGCGGCAATCGCTTCTTACCAGATACGCCATCTCAACGTAATTATGCTGCTGCTGCTACTTTACGAACTATTCGTTGTGCGGTTCAGTAAATAAACTTGGTAGGGGTTTAACATGTTAAACCCTTGCTAAATCAAGGTCTTAAGAGTGAAAGAATACTTGGTTTTTATCTGAAGTAACTGTAAAAAAAATCGGGATGCTGTCTATTGCAACATCTCGATTTCTTAATTCTGACAAGTAAGTGTTTGTTTATCGGCTAAACGAGGGTCTAAGGTTTAGGCGATCGCACAATTACGCTTGTAGCACCAGCGCCAGAGGGTAATACCTAAGACAAATTTAGTGATTTCCATCGCCCAATAACAACCGTGGAGCCAAACCATGGCTGCTGGCATTGTTGGAGTTACGGTCAATGCTTCCATTTCTAGTCCCCAGCCGCTAAGTTGCGGTGTCAAAATGTAGGTATAGAGCAGGGCAATATTAAGTAAAACACTGGCCATCACCAATGCACTTAAACTGAGGCGATCGCCGAAACGATTTTGATTTTTAAAAATGACAAATCCTGCCAAGATAATAGCGGCACAGACGAGCTCAAGACGGTTAAATACACCGAATAAGACATAGCCCGCACTAATAAAACCTGTGTCTGCCATCATGCCTGTGGAAAAGAGAACGGGCACAATGACAGCATCGAGTAAGAAAGATGCACTAAGCCAAAAACCTAGGGCAGCCATCACCACAATATTCCAATCAATGGATAATACTGGGCGTTTAATTGAGGTATTCATTTCCAATTTCTACGACCATTTAAAACCTTTACATTTCTAGCTTAGGATTTTCGGCCGGGACAAAACTCGAAACCCGCCAGAATCATATTGTCTGGCAACATTCCTTGATGAAACGCAATATTCTTGGGATGGTTTTGAGAGACTATTTTTTGCCGAGATTTTCTGACTCGCCAGCATGATAGGAACTGCGTACTAACGGCCCCGAACGAACGTGATTAAAGCCCATCTCGCGGGCGATCGCCCCTAATTCCTCAAATTCAGCCGGAGTCCAATATTTTTGCACGGGTAAATGGGCAAGGGAAGGCCGGAGATATTGACCGAGGGTGAGGCGATCGCAATTAATTTCCCGCAAATCTTGCATTGCCTCGATAATTTCATCTTTTGTTTCGCCGTGACCGAGCATTAAACCTGATTTGGTGGGAATCGCTGCATTAAATTCTTTAACGAGCTCTAAAACCCGCAGCGATCGCCGATATTTTGCCCCACGTCGGACTTTATCCTGTAGACGTTTGACCGTTTCAATATTGTGATTAAAACAAGCCGGTTGGGCTGTAACGACCGTTTGAACCCGCTCCCGTTGACTGACCGCGCCCCCCTTGCCACTCCAAAAATCAGGCGTTAAAACCTCAATTTGGGTCTGGGGATTTTCCTCACGAATAGCCGTCATTACTCGCACAAACCAGTCTGCTCCGCCATCTGCTAAATCATCCCGTGCCACCGATGTGAGCACAACATAATTCAATCCCAGCAACCGCACCGATTCAGCAACCTTTGTCGGTTCCTCAGGGTCGAGGGGCATCGGCTCATGACCTTTATCCACTTGGCAGAAAGCACAGGCGCGGGTGCAGGTGGGTCCCATCAACAGAAACGTTGCCGTTTTATTGGCGTAGCATTCACCCCTGTTTGGGCATTTTCCCTCTTCGCAAATGGTATGGATACCTCGCTGTTTGATGATGCGCTGTACCGTTGAAATTTCGCTAGCCTTACCAAGGGGGGCTTTAACCCATTTTGGCAAAGGTTGAGTCGGTAAGGGAGAAGGGCGATCGCCGAAAGTAGTCATTAAACTTTTTTAAGGAAAAAATACACTGGAACGGTTTGAGATTTTTTCTGGATTTTTAAAATTAGCTTACACTGTGTATGTTGAGCGTCAGGCTTATGTTAAACATAAAACATGGTCTCGTCTTTACACTTTCCGCCGAAGGAATTAATAGAGTAAAGATATCTAATCTGCCATTCTTTTTGTGAAGGAGTGTATTGTGGCCCACAAAATCCTTGTGATCGACGATAGCAAAGTCATCCGCATGCGGGTGAAAGACATGTTGCCCGATGGTAATTTTGAAGTGATTGAGGCGAAAAATGGCCTTGAAGGCTTTAATCTCATTAATACCGAGCAGCCAAATTTAATTATGCTGGACTTTCTACTGCCGAAAATGAGCGGCTGGGAAGTCTACCAAGAGATTCAAAAGCGTCCAGAACTGAAGGTCATTCCCTTAGTTCTGATGTCTGGGCGTAAGGAAGAAGTCACAGAGAAGTTGACGGAACCCTTTGAACTATTTTCGTTCATCGAAAAACCCTTTGATCAGAAACAACTCATCGATGCCATTAAAGATGCCATGGCGAAGGCGCGTAAGCATCCTAAGGTTGTGGCACCGCCGGCTCAAGATGTTTCTGGTGATCTGAGTGGTGGTGGTGCTGCCAACGATGTTGCAGCGCTGCAGAAGCGTATTGATCGTCTCGAAAGTGAGGTTGAAACCCTTAAAAAACAGATGAGCCAGTTAGTCAGCTTTATTAAGCAAAAGCTAAAGTAATTAGGCTATGCATGGCGCGTTTTCGTTATTTTGATTCAGGGTGGGCGATCGCCCTACATCTACAATTTTTTTTGATGGTTGTATATTTTTCTAGGATTCTATCGAAGGTTCATGGCAGAACAACTTAATGTGCTTCTCAAGATTGTTGCCCTTTCGGCCATCGGTTCTGCAATCATCAAATATGGTGTTCCTTTTAGTTTTAAAATCCAAACAATTTCACCGTCTCAGTCAGGGGCATTAGTCGCTATTTTACTGCCGGCCATCGTTTTAGCCGGTTTGCTATGGTG
The DNA here is from genome assembly GCF_001904615.1 of [Limnothrix rosea] IAM M-220. Taxonomy (NCBI): domain Bacteria; kingdom Bacillati; phylum Cyanobacteriota; class Cyanophyceae; order Chroococcales; family Geminocystaceae; genus Picosynechococcus; species [Limnothrix rosea] IAM M-220. The sequence continues at coordinate 24,131 of NZ_MRBY01000033.1, read as the reverse complement.
GCGATCGCAACAGGATTCTTCCTCCGTAAACTAATCTTGCATCACCTCAAGTTTCCGAGATTAGCCGTTGCATAATCAGAACAAAGATCGCTTATCGCTGGGAGTCCAAACAACGTGAATTTTCGCAAATGGAGTGGCTTTATTGTCTTCCTCGGGTCCCTCTACATTTTGTGGCAACTCCGGGAATTTCTATTACTGCTGCTCACTGCGGTTATTTTGGCCAACGCCCTGAATGTACTGGTCGTCAAACTCCAAAATCTCAGCACCGCCCTCGCTAAAAAATTTAAGCAGCCCCGTCTTTGCCTTGGGCGACCCTATGCCGTTGTAGTGTCATTACTGCTAGTGGGCTTTACTATTTGGCTGGCATTTACCATCGTTGTGCCCCCATTTATTGAGCAAGTCCAGTTACTCTTCGAAAAATTAAATTCTGGTTTATACCAACTGGATGATTGGGTTGAAGTCCGACTCGTGCAAATTGAGCAAAATTTAAATGTGGAAATTAGCCAGCAAATTCCGGATTTAAGTGGCTTAATTGATCAAATTCCAACTTTATTTAATGAGCTATTGAGTCGGGGTTGGACATTTTTTTCCGATACCCTAAAAGTGCTGCTCAATCTATTGCTGCTGCTGGTGCTGACGCTGATGTTCCTTGCGGATCCACAACCCTACCGCCGTGGTTTTATTCGATTATTTCCCTCGTTTTATCGCCGCCGCATTGATGAAATCTTGACCCTGTGCGCTGTTGATTTGCGGGGTTGGGTCGCGGGCATTATGTTCAATATGCTTTGTATTGGCATTTGTAGTTTCCTTGGCCTCTCGCTATTGGGGTTATCCTTGGCCTTGCCCCAAGCGATTTTGGCTGGGCTGCTCACGTTTATTCCGAATATTGGCCCCGCTTTGAGTGTGATTCCGCCGATTATGATTGCCCTCCTTGAAGAGCCGTGGAAGGTTTGGGCTGTGATTATTTTGTATTTTGGTATTCAGCAGATCGAGGGTAATTTACTCACGCCTTTGGTCATGTCGAGGCAGGTTTCTCTATTGCCGGCGATTACTTTGCTTGCTCAGGTTTTGTTTGCTGTCTCGCTCCAGTTGGGATTTTTGGGTTTATTTTTGGCGCTACCTTTGACTGTGATTGCTCAGGTGCTGGTGAGGGAAATTTTGGTGAAAGATATTCTTGATCCTTGGCAGGAAATTCATGATTTGCCGCCGCAAAATACTTCTGTGGTAATGGAAACGGCGTATGTTGTCACGGAATCGGAGACTCCGGTGGAGACGGCAGAGTCTAATCGGCCGCAGCCGGGGGAAACTTTACCACCGAGCGATACCTGAATCTGAAAGTTTATGTCACTCTAGATAAGGTGAAAATGTTCTGTTGGGGAAGTCCTGTGGGTTATCGAGTTAGCCAGTGGCGATCGCCTTTTTTCTGGTCTACGGCAATTGGTGTGGGGCTGGTCGGCATTGTGAGTTGTGGTCAGCCGCCGCAGCAGCAGGGACAAGCACCTATGGGTGTGCCTGTCCAAATGGAATCGATTCAAGAGGATATTATCCAAACCACAACGGAATATGTGGGGGTGCTTGAGGCGGATGATCTAGTCACGCTAAAGCCGGAAGTGGATGGTGTTGTCCAAAGTATTTTGATCCAAGAAGGGGATTTTATTGAGGCGGGCACGCCCATTGTGCAGCTCAAGGCGGAACGGGATCAGGCCTCGTTACGACAGGCGATCGCCAGTGTCGAAGCCTCTAGGGCAGCCAAGCTTAGTGCCGAGGCCGAATTAAGTGCGATCAGGGCAGAAAAAATCGAGGCAGAAGCGGATCTGAAATTACGACAGCAGGATCTCGTGCGCATTAAAGAATTAGTAGATACCGGAGCCTTGGCGGAGCGGGAGCTGGATCAAAGTCAACGGGATGTCGCCGTTGCCCAAGCCCGTATCGATACAATTCAGCAACGGATTGCCGCCGCGGCGGCGAATATTAATCAAGCCCAAGCAACCTTGGTTCAAAATAATAACTCGGTGGCGATCGCCTCAGAAGAGCTACAGGATACCAGTATTATTGCCCCCGTATCCGGCAGAGTTGGAGACTTAAGCATCAAACAAGGAGATTATGTCGAACGGGCGGAAACATTAGGCACAATTACCCAAAACCAAAGTCTCAATCTCAACTTTTTCGTCCCCATCGAGCAAGCACCGCGGCTAAATCTCAATCTTCCCGTAGAGCTCATTGACTATCGCACCCTCGAAACCGTTGGTACTGGGCGGGTGAGTTTTATTTCACCAGAGGTTGATTTTACGTCCCAAACCATCCTGGCAAAGGCGAGTTTTGATAATCCCGAAGGCCGCTTATTTACAGGACAGCTGGTGAAGGCCAAGGTGATTTGGCGGCAAAATATCGGCGTTTCTGTGCCCGTCACCGCAATTTCGCGCATTGGCGGGGAGACGTTTGTTTTTGTTGCCCAATCAAATCCTGAGGCTCAAGATGAATCTGCCCCGGCCATGGTCGCGGTACAAAAACCTGTCAAACTCGGCAAAATCGAAGGCGATCGCTATGAAGTGATTGAAGGGATCAGTCTAGGAGATAAAGTAATTACGACGGGCATTTTAAACCTGAATGACGGTGTACCCATTACGCCGGTAGATGACAGTGACATGGCCTCTTAAATCTGTAATCTGTGCTTCGGCCATGGAGATTAAAGAGTCAGCAGTGTACCTAAGCTCTGGCTAATTCATGCCAATTACGTATTTTTTCCACTCATTATTGGCATCGCCGCGGGTATGTTTAAGAAGCTCAAAATAAAGACTACTAAAGGGTTTGCGCGGTTGAATATTCAGATCCATTGCCGCTTCCTTGGGCGTTCGATTGCCTTTGCGTACATTACAACGCATACATGCAGTCACGAGATTTTCCCAGCTATCGACACCTCCCCGTGATCTGGGAAGAATGTGGTCTAAAGTGAGCTGTTCGCCACGTTTTAAACAATACTGACAAGTATGGCGATCGCGCTCGAGGATATTTTTGCGTGTTAGGGGAATTTCGCGGTAGGGAATTTTGATGTAGTGGCGTAGGCGGATGACGGTCGGCAGGGGAAAATCTCGGTAGATTACGCGACCATTATGTTCTAAGCTTTCGGCCTTGTCTTTTAGTAATAGCACAACAGCCCTACGCCAACTCGTAATATTGAGCGGCTCATAGGAGGCATTGAGAACCAATACTTTGCCCATCTTTTCCTCTCTATTATCTAGGAAATCCAGCGGTTTCAAGCTTTTCTGCCTATGCTAGCATAGCCCCACTGAAAGGGTTGGATGTTGTATCCTGTCCGAAGGCTCTGTTGAAATCGCCTAATTTTTGTTGCCCCTTACACCTAAAAAATTGTTTCCTTTTTTGCTATGAAAGTTGCTATTACTGGAGCCACAGGTTTAGTCGGTCAACGTCTCGTTGATCGCCTTCATAAATCCCATCAGGTCGTTGTTTTTACCCGCAGTGAGTCAAAGGCTCAAAAGATCTTTCCGGCATCAAGCTATCCCAACCTAGACATTGTGGTGTACCAACCCACTGCGACGGGCGCATGGCAAGATAGTATTTCGGGCTGTGACGCTGTTGTAAATTTAGCTGGTGCACCGATCGCCGAACAACGCTGGACAGAAAGTTATAAGCAAGAAATCTTGACCAGCCGTCAAGGGGGAACAGAAAAAATCGTTGAGGCGATCGCCAAAGCAACAGACAAACCCAAAACATTAATTAACGCTTCCGCCGTGGGTTATTACGGCACCAGCGAAACCGCGACCTTGGACGAAACTAGCCCGATGGGCAACGACTTTCTCGCCGACATCTGTCAAAAATGGGAAGCCGCCGCTGAAAAAGCCCGCGAATGCAATACTCGCACCGTAATCTTGCGCTTTGGCATTGTCCTCGCCAAAGAAGGAGGAGCCCTCGCAAAAATGTTATTAGCATTTAATACCTTTGTGGGCGGCCCCCTCGGCACAGGCAAACAGTGGGTTTCGTGGATTCACCGCGACGATTTAGTGAATTTAATCGAACAGGCATTGCTAGCAGAGTCATGGCAAGGTACCTACAACGCCACAGCCCCCAACCCAGTCACTATGCAACAACTAGCCGATGCATTAGGTCGCGTAGTCAACCGCCCCTCATGGCTGCCAGTACCGGGTTTTGTCCTTGAACTACTACTGAGTGATGGTGCAAAAGTTGTTTTAGAAGGCCAAAAAGTCCTACCGACCCGTACCCAAGCCGCTGGGTTTAACTTTCGGTTTCCTGAAGTGCAAGCGGCGCTACAGGATTTGCTATAAACAAAAAAAGATCATTGACGTAATTTCAAAAGTCCAATTAGTTCTTTTAAACTAGCTTTAGTTCTAATTGATTTAAATTTTCAACAAAAGTCCTATGTCAGAAATTATCACGTCCGCCGTAAGCGATCGCATCTGTAACCACATGAATAAAGATCATGCCGATGCTGTTTTGACCTACGCCAAGCACTTTGGTCAACGTACCGACGCTGAAGCCGCGCAAATGCTGGGTCTTGACGAAGTGGGTATGGATCTAGAGATCACCGTAAACAAACAACCAGAAACATTGCGTATTCCTTTTCCCACAACCCTCACCAACCCTAAGGATGCCCATACAGTACTCGTGGACATGATGAAGGAAGCGAACGGCGAAACAGTGCCAGCAGAATAATTGTGGCAGTTTATTGATCACGCTTTTTGATCAAAACTAAGGCGGCAGAAGAACAGGCGATCGCCTGAACTTTTGTCGTTTTTTTATACCACGTTGAAATCACGCACCTGTCCTTAGGCAAACAATACAGAATGTAATGCCAAACTTTAAAAAATAAAACGAAGCCCCTTATTTTTTCCCAAAAACAATCATCTTCCTGCAAAATTGACCCGTGAAACCAAAACCAGCAGCCAAAGAAATTTTATAAAGATTTAAGATTTGTTTGCAAAGCCGTTTATGACCAGCTTCCTTCGTTACTCTTAAGGCAATCAGACCCAAGACTATACGAATCTAGGTCACTATCGTTCTCCGTTTGAGAATTTTACCCAATGAAAAGCACACTTAAGCTACTACCATCACTGTTTGTGACAATTGTCATGAGCTCCCTAGCGCCCGTGATGATTTGCGGCTTGATCTTGGCTCTGTGCTCAGTATTATGGTCTTGTCCCGGTGTTACTGCTGCGATTCCCCAGGATGGACTCAAAGAATTTTTACAAGTTTTTGGCAACGGTAGTGCGGTAGAAGGTATTTTGACGATCGCCATTACCTTTGGCTTTGTCGGCGGCATGTTTGAAGCCTTTAACTTCTACTACTACCAAAATACAAATTAACACTTCGTCTTACCCATTGAGTGATCACTCTAACCGCCTTTTTTCGCAATTAGGAGTAGTAAAATCATTGGTGTCAATAAAGATCCAGAGACAGTTGTGGCAAGCACCTCTGTTTTCATCTTGTTCATTTTGGGAACATCGATGCTGTGACTTACCGTCTAAAAACCTAATAACAGAGATGAATATTTTGCTTTAAAACAGGATTAGCATCTCTAAATGTAAGATCTACGGTATCAGAGCGAGAGGATGGCAAAACTCATGCGGCATCGGACAAGAAATCGTTGGCTATATGGTTGTATGGCATGCATTATGGCCGTCAGTATTAACCTTGCAACACCTGCTGTCAGCCAAGCAGGTTGGCTAGATAATCTCCTGCGGGGGGTGTTGATTTGGGGTGTGCAAAGTTATCAGCTCTCAAATCTATCGGATAAAGATGAGATGGATTTTGGTAAACAGATCCATCAGGAGTTAGTTAATTCAGGGCAAATTCGCCTCTATAACAACTCTCAAGTGACGAACTATATTAGCGAAATTGGTCAAAGATTAGCGAAAAACAGTGAACGACCGGGGATTAAATATAATTTTTTTGTTGTTGAAGATGATAGTATCAATGCCTTTGCCACAATGGGTGGCTACAACTATGTTAATACAGGTTTAATTAAGGCCGCGGCTAATGAGGCAGAGCTAGCTAGTGTGATTGGTCACGAAATTGCCCATATCGAAGGCAAGCATTCTATTGAGCAAATGAAGGCTCAGGCTCGTAATCAAGGGATTTTAGCAGCGACTGGTTTGGATAGTAGTCAGATTGTCCAGCTTGGTGTGGCGATCGCCTTTGACTTCCCCCATAGTCGTAATGACGAGCGAGAGGCTGATGCCATTGGCTTTGATCTCTTGACCCAAGCGGGCTATGCACCAGAAGCAATGGCTTCCTTTATGACGACCCTCAAGAATGAAACGGGTGGCGGTGGAGCCTCCTTTTTGAGTACACATCCTGGTACAGACGAGCGCATTATTAGTTTGCAAGCGGAAGCGAATACCTATACTGCAGCGAACGCCAAGGGAGCCCGCCATGACATTGGCCTCAACGAACAGCATTATCGAAATAAGATTTCACCGCTGCGGTAAATCAATTAATTAAATCAATCAATAATGCCCTTGGCGAAGTTGAGCTAGCTGTTTGTTTCGCAAAAAGAAAATTGTGGTATGCAATGTTTAAACAACTTTTATTAGCGCCTTTGTCCGTTGGTTTGCTTGTCTTGCCACAGCTCCAGCGGCACACTGTTTTGGCGGAAGATTTTATTTCATCTTGTCAAGGATCTCTTTGTGCGTCAGTTGCTGCAAATATCCAAATTAAAGAAAATAGTGTTGCTGAAGGTGATGCTCAAATTCTATTGGAACAGGGGCTAGATTACAGTGAGCAAGGCCGTTATGAAGCGGCGATCGCCAGCTATGATCAGGCGATCGCCATTCAGCCAGTTTTCTATGATGCTTGGTTCCATCGCGGTATTGCTTTGGGTGCTTTAGGCCGTTATGAAGAAGAAGTCGCCAGCTATGACGAGGCGATCGCCCTAGAGCCAGACAATGGTGATATCTGGTTTAATCGCGCCTTTGCCCTCGAAAGTCTGGGTGACCTTGAGGCGGCAATTTTGAGCTATGAACAGGCGGGTCGCCTAAATCCGAATGATGCAGAAGCTTGGTATAACCGCGGTATTTTACTAGGAACTCTCGGACGCTACGAAGAAGAAATCGCGAGTTATGATACCTCCCTCTCCATAGACCCGACGAATGATAACGCTTGGTACAACCGTGGTGTGGCTTTCGGGGATCTTGGTCGCCCAGAAGAGGAAATTGCGAGCTACGATGAAGCCCTTGTCCAGAATCCAGCACATGAAGATGCTTGGTATAACCGGGGGATTGCCTTTGGTCTGTTAGGGGACTTTGAGCAGGAAATTGCCAGCTATGACAGTCTTTTAGCAATTAATCCATTGGATGAAGATGCTTGGTATAACCGGGGGATTTCCCTCAGTGACATGGGTCGTGAACTAGAGGCGATCGCCAGCTATGACAAAGCCATCGAGATTAATCCCAATAAAGATGTGGCACTTTACAATATTGCGATTTCCCATGCGCGTCTGGGGCAAGTCAATGAAGCCCTTGATAACCTTCAGATTGCCATTGAACTTGATCCCGTTAATCGTAACTTCGCTGAAACAGATATTGACTTTAACGATCTGCGCGACAATTTTCGTTTTCAAGAATTAATGACCACACCCTGAGCCGTCAATGGCCAGCATCGGTATAATTTGTGAATCTAGGCGTTTAAAAAATCAGAATAAAAAAAGATCTACAGAGAGATAACACGAATATCTTTAGTAGATCTTTTTGCTTGCCATAATGTTGAATATTTCTAGTCAACCATGCTGCCGATCGCCTGACGAACATAGGCACGATCTGCTTGGTAGAGCTTACTCATCTCTGGGTTTTGAGGCGGCAAACCGAGGATCGCAAGATCAGCCTCAACCATGATAGAAACAAGGGTAGGAAAATCAATCGTCGGTTCCCAATTGAGTTGCTTTTTCGCCTTTGTTGGATCACCAATCAATAAATCAACCTCTGCCGGACGCAGATAACGGGGGTCAAACTCCACATAGTCTTCCCACTTTAGATTGACGTAATCGAAAGCTAACTCTAAAAACTGCTTAACAGAGTATGTCTCCCCCGTCGCCACAACATAATCGTCGGGCTTCTCCTGCTGGAGCATTAGCCACATCGCACGGACATAATCCTTCGCATAGCCCCAGTCTCTCTTTGAGTCGAGATTGCCTAGGAAAAGCTTGTCTTGCTTGCCTGCGATAATTTTGGCGATCGCCCGGGTGATTTTGCGAGTGACGAAAGTCTCACCACGGCGGGGGCCTTCGTGATTAAACAAAATACCGTTACAAGCAAAGAGGTCATAAGACTCACGATAGTTCACCGTTTGCCAATAGCCATAAACCTTGGCACAGGCATAGGGACTACGGGGATAAAAAGGCGTTGTCTCTTTCTGGGGAACATCCTGAACCTTGCCGTACATCTCCGAAGAACCCGCTTGATAAAAACGGACTTCATTACCAGTACGCTGCTGATAATCACGAATGGCTTCAAGGATTCTGAGGGTTCCCATGCCAACAGAATCGACCGTATATTCCGGCGAGTCGAAACTAACACGAACGTGGGATTGGGCACCGAGATTATAAACTTCGTTAGGTTCAATTTGTTCGATGAGACGACCTAAACCAGTGCCGTCAGTTAAATCACCATAGTGCAAAAATAATTTCGCATCGGGGTTATGGGAGTCAACGTAGAGATGGTCGATGCGATCTGTATTAAATGTGGAAGTGCGGCGGATAATGCCATGGACTTCGTAGCCATTTTCTAATAGAAGTTCACTGAGATAGGAGCCATCCTGCCCCGTAATGCCTGTGATAAGCGCTTTTTTAATAGCCATGCAAGTTTAACGATAAGTAATCGGATAAAGTCTGTTCCATCAAAGATAAATTTTGGGCTGTGGTAATGCAGTGTTGTGCATCACATCACATTGTGCCCTTAAATAATCCTTGGGGACGAATAAATAGCAATGCAACCATAATGAGTAGTGCTACACCCAGCTTATAGTCTGGCCCAAGAAACGCAACACTGACTTCTTGGGCAATACCAATGACAAACGCCCCGGCGATCGCCCCGTAGGGATTACCGATGCCGCCAAGGATTACTGAGGCAAACATGGGCAGGATCAAAAACCAACCCATATTGGGACGAACGGTGGTGATCAAGCCATACATACTACCGGCGATCGCCGTTAATGTGCCAGTAATGATCCAAGTCCAGAGGACAACCCGTTCGACATCAACCCCCGACACTCGCGCAAGGTCGATATTGTCTGCTACGGCGCGCATTGCTTTACCAATCTTGCTATTTTGCAACACAAAATGTAGTCCGAGAATAACAAGTAGCGTCATCACCATAACGACAACGCGATAATACGCAATACGAATATCTGGCACTGTTTCCGGCAGACCAAACATTTCCGTCAGGTTAATGGCTCTCACCACGGGTAAATCGTACTGTTGGTTGCTACTTCCCCAGATAAACAGCACGCCACTGCGAATAAATAGTGCGAGACCGATAGAAATAATAATCAATGTTGTTGAGGTTGCCCGGCGATCGCGCATCGGTTGCCACAGGATCTTTTCGGCCATAAGCATGCCACCGATGGTACCAAAGGCTCCCACAACCATCGATAGCCAAATATTCACACCAAACGAATTAGTGAGCCACGTCACGTAGGCACCGAGGGTCATATAGTCACCGTGGGCAAAATTTGACAGCCGCAAAATACCGTAGGTTAAAGTCAGGCCAACTGCTGCTAAAGCTAAAATGCTGCCGATGGAGAGACCATTTAAAACAAGTTGGATAATATCCATAAAGACTGGGAAAGTGGGTCAGATGGTATTGCAAGTTCACACAACAGACTAACCCGCAAGGGGGCAACTGCGAAAGCAATTGGTAATGCTACAATTTGAAGCCATATTTCCAGCTTCAAAATATCTATTTTTAATTTCTCTTTTTTGTCTTAATTAATTTCAACCATGCAAGAATTTTTTGAAAATGTCGCCCGTTACCCCCGCTACATGATCGCCTTGATCCTTGGGGTATTTATTAGTGTTTTTGATTGGCTTAAGCCTGTATTCTTTAAAAATAAGCTAACAACGACGGTTTCGGTGGGCTTGTTGGCTGGTGTCTTGGCTTTTTTCTATTTTACGTTGCGAGCAATGCTTGGCTTCAGTTTTGTCTAACGGCATTGTCGGCTTGCAGGATTAAACTGAAAAATCAAAATTTTAGAATAGAAATACGGGCGATCGCCCCATGTTGTAACGAATGGGGGTTGGGCGATCGCCCCGAATTAGCGCGTTAAAGAGAGAGGCTATGGCACAACAACAGTCCGACAACTTTCAAACCTTTGATGTTTTACAAAACCAGCTCAAAAATTCTTGGCAGGACTCAGAGGAATTTGAAACGAGTGATCAAGATATCTTGGTTGTGCCTTCCTTTAGCATTGACCAGCAAGTTGGTCAGAATGTCCCGGGATTTCTTCACTATGAAGAGCGTTTGTTGTTTTCCCTCATCCGCCTGCGTAATCCCCATACTCGTTTAATTTACGTGACCGCCCAACCCCTCGCGCCGTTAATTATTGATTATTACCTCCAGCTGTTGTCGGGTATTCCGTTTTCCCATGCTCGCGATCGCCTGCTGTTAATTACCACCTACGATAATTCCTATAAAGCCCTTACCCAGAAAATCCTTGATCGTCCGCGACTTGTCTCGAAACTGCGGCGCGCATTACGGCCAAACAAGTCTCACATGATTTGCTACAACTCAACAGAATTAGAGAAGGAGCTTTCCGAAAAATTACAAATCCCATTATTTGCGGCCAGTCCAGATCTCAGCTATTGGGGTTCAAAAAGTGGTAGCCGCAAGGTATTTGAGCTGGCAAATATCCCGTTTCCCGATGGCAGTCAGCTGGTTAAAACTGTGGAAGAATTGGTGACGGTGACCGCAGCACTGTGGCATCGCAATCCTACTCTCCAACGCATTGTGATTAAGTTAAATGAAGGGTTTTCGGGGGAAGGTAATGCGGTTTTAGATCTGCGCGAATTACCAGAGGTTTCAACCCTAGGTGAACGTCAAGGGGCGATCGCCAATGCTTTTTCCCATCTCAGTTTCCAAGCCGCAGCAGAAACTTGGGAAAATTTTTCGTCGCGCATTCCAGAGTTAGGGGCGATCGCCGAAGCTTTTATTGAAGGAGAAATTAAGCGATCGCCCAGCGTGCAAGGGTTGATTTTGCCGAGCGGAAAAGTGGAAATTCTCTCCACCCACGATCAAATATTAGGCGGTGCAGACGGACAAATCTATTTAGGCTGTACCTTTCCTGCCGCTGCCGACTACCGCTTAGAGTTACAGACTTTGGGCTTAAAAGTCGGAAAAGTTTTGGCAAAGCAGGGAGCAATGGAGCGATTTGGCGTTGATTTTGTGGTGACGCAACGGCCCGATCAAACATGGGATATGCAGGCGATCGAAATTAACCTACGCAAGGGTGGCACAACCCATCCCCTGATGACGCTGAAGCTCTTGACCAACGGGCAATACGACTACAATACAGGTTTATTTTTTACACCGCAGGGACAGGAAAAATACTACATTGCCTCCGACAATCTCCAAAAACCGCAATACAAAGGTCTGTTGCCCAGTGATTTGATGGATATTATTGCGGCTCATGGTTTGCACTTTGATAGCAGCACGAAAACCGGCACAATTTTTCACCTCATGGGAACTCTATCAGAACATGGCAAATTGGGATTAACGAGTATTGGTAATTCGCTGTCGGAAGCTAAAGCCATTTATCAGCAAGTGGAAGAAGTGCTTGATCTTGAAACTTCGGGGCATTATGCGACTTCTAGTAATTTGCCGATGACTTGGTGATTTTTTGAAAAACTGGAGGGCGATCGCTTAGCCCTACTACTTAACTTAAGTGCGGTTTAAACAAAGTTCGGAATAATGACGCGGCGAAAGGGAGAGTGTGAGAGGGGGAGATTTTTCATACCAACAACCATAGGCATCAAAAAGCGTGAGTTCTGACGGATTCTCCGTGTCTCCTTCTCTCCATGTGTCTCTTGTCTCTAAGGTATTTCAGGCCAAATACTTCACGCGAACTGACGTTACTCAAATAAAAACTTCATTGAACAATAAAAAAGAGGCTCAACATTAAGCTGAAACCCCTTCTTTATTCTTGATTTGGTGGCGGGAGGCGGATTTGAACCACCGACCTTCGGGTTATGAGCCCGACGAGCTACCAGACTGCTCTATCCCGCGTCGCCTCTACGAGTATAGCAACTTAATTAAAGAACTGCAACCGCTGGAGAAATATTTTCTAGAGCCTGTCTGTAAAAGATTCTGTGTGGGACGTTTTAGCAGATTTGAAATTTGCCGCGAACAATCGAGCGGAGTAGGCGATTGATGACTAATCGTTCTTCTTCTTCGAGGCAGTCATCGCAGCAAGCTACCATGAGGCCGTAGCGATCGCCTTCATGTACTTTGCCAGAATAGGTGATGTCGGCCAGCATTTGATTAACTGCGCCGGGGAGAAGTTTGGCTGGGGGAATATGAGAAAAGGTCATGGCTGGAGTGCTGATGTCGCTAGGATTGAAATTGTTGAATACCTATGACATTTATTATTCAAAAAACTAGCAATTTATACCGTGACCATGTCTTTATGTGCTGGTGAAGGCGATCGCCTAAAATAGTGACGACACCGCCGTTTTATCGTGATCTATATCACTTGCCATGAGCCAAGCTGACCCCCAAAATGCCCTCGCGCGTCTACAGGAAACCATTGCCCAACTACAGGCGATCGCCACATCCCTTGAAAAGGACAATATTCGTCTTTCAGAAACTGCCTTGGCAGATTTAGCGACTGATACTGCTAAATTAGCTGCGGCATTAACCGCGCCGCCTAGTGCCTCGACCGATGCATCCATGGCCGTCGCATCTCCATCTGATGAGTCAGCCTCCACTGGGGATGAATGGGACAGCGATATCTTTGAAGAGGTTGAACCCACGCCAGAGCGCCAGCCTAAAGCGCCAGAACGTCAACGGGTCTCCCAAACAGTGCGGCGACGGCCTACCCGTCCTTGGTGGCAAGATCAAAAAGTTCTGATTGGGGCAGTCTCGGTGGCGATCGCCATTATTTTTGTGTGGAAGATCTCTACAAAACCAGCAGCAGTGACCTTACAAGTGACACAGCCAAGCAGTAACACATCACCACCCACTGAAGTAGTCTTGCCCGAAGCAGATCCATCACAGCCAGAACCTTCAGCGCCAGCACCAAAAGTCAAACCAGCTCCTGTAGAGCCAACCCCTACGCCAAAGCCAGAGCCAGCGCGACCTCTAACACCTGAACAGCGATTGGTTGCGGCGATTCAGCGTCAAATTGATGATGTGACCCAGCCCTACGGCGACAATATCGTGCGGGCGGTAGAGGCTGATTTTGACAATAGTTTGCTGCAAATTACCGTCGGCGATGCTTGGTATTTATTGCGGGAGGGTTTGCAGGATCGTTTGGGTTCTGATGTGTTGGAGCTCTCGCAAATACTTGATTTTAAAAAGTTGCGAGTAGAAGATCTCAAAGGCAATTTTGTGGCGCGGAATCCCGTTGTTGGTGATGCCCTAGTCATTGTGCGTCGCTATGAGGAGTTTCAGGATAAAGCGCAATAATTGCTCTGACTGTTTTGTAATCATTTGCTATGTGAATAAAATTAGTCGCAAAATTTAATCCCATAATTTAGTTACACAATTGTGGAGTTTTAATGGGCGATCGCCGTGAAAAAAATGCAGCAAAGTCATGCTTTTTGTAGCGGATCAACTTCGTCTCATGCGGAAAATCGTTAAGATAGGAGCGAAATAGACTTTATCGACCAGCAAACTTCCATTTTCGAGCGTGGGCATGACAAAGCAAGCGAAGGTATCCATCCGCCAAGTCCAATATCGTGATCTTTCGGCGATCGCCAGATTAGTGCAGCAAGAGGCCGTGGAAGTGGCATCGCCTTTAGAAACGAGTTTAGAAGAGCATATTGAGAATACAAAAAACTACTATGGCCTAGTAAAGCTGTTTGATGTTTTTCCCAATCCAAACCAATACAGCTTCCATGGTTATGTATTGGAAGTGAACGGCGAGCTGGTTGCTTTTGTTAAAATTTCGCCCTTTAATTCGTCCCAAAGTACATGGCGTGTCGATCAAATAGTCGTTGATTCGTCCTTCCCGAAATTGGAATACCATGGCAGTGCCCGCCATCCGGGTTCGACTTTGCTGCGGTATTGTTTTGACCACGTTGTGGAAGCGCGCAACTGGCTTTTAGAAGTTAATGTAAATGCCAAGCAAACCCTCAGTCTGTATCGACAAAATGGCTTTCAACCCCTCGCAAAGCTAACCTATTGGGCGATCGCCCCTGAGATTTTGAGTGAGCTGGCCTTACAAGAACCTGCCATTCCAAATTTGATGCCCGTCGGTAATGCCGATGCGCGACTGTTGTATCAGCTAGATACCGCGTCAATGCCGCCGATGTTGCGTCAAGTCTTTGATCGCCATGTCCAAGATTTCAAAACAAATCCAGTCGATAATTTGGTGTGCCGCGTCAAAAATTGGTCTCAGCAAGTAGATGTTGTTGAAGGCTATGTCTTTGAACCCCAGCGCAAGGCGGCGATCGGTTATTTTGCCGTGCAGCTAGCCCGCCAAGATGAACATCCCCACCAAGGTCGTTTGACCGTTCACCCCGCCTATACATGGCTCTACCCAGAACTGATGATCAAAATGTCCCAAGTGGCGCAAATCCGACCAGAACAGCCACTATATATGACTTCTACTGATTATCAGCCGGAGCGTGAAGAATTCTTTGAAACCGTTGGCGCGTCGCAAATCGAGCACACTTTGCTGATGTCCCGCTCGGTCTGGCATAAAGTCCGCGAAACAAAACCCCAGGAGGCATGGCAGTTGTCTGGTGTTCTACAGGGGTTACAGCCGATTAATACGCCGATTCCTAGTCGGATAAATTGGTTTAAAAATCACCCGACTTTAAAGTTGCCCAAGACCCCAAGGAAACAAGACTTTTTGCCTGAAAACTAAATGGCGATCGCCGCCCTTGGTTTAGATGTTGGCCGTAAACGCATCGGGGTCGCCGGATGTGACGGCCTAGGCTTACTCGCGACAGAATTAACCACCATTCACCGCACAACCTTAGAGCAAGATTTTGCGGCGATCGCCAAACTCGTTGAAGAGCGACAGATTGAGATTTTTGTCGTCGGATTGCCCTACCAAATGGATGGCACTCTGGGTAAACAAGCTAAAGCCACCCAAAAGTTTGCCCGTAGACTGCGTCAACACTTTGATTTACCCGTTGAATATGTCGATGAACGACTGACCTCCGTTGAAGCAGAGAACCAACTTAAAGCACAAAAAAGATATTCTCGCCAAGATAAAGGGTTAGTTGACCAAGTGGCCGCAAAAATTATTCTGAAACAATGGCTAGATTCCTAATCATTAACCGATTTTTGTTTGAGAAAATAACCAATTTAAAAACCTTGAAGAACTGATTTTTATCAACTGTAAAAAACAAATTTATAGTCAATATTTGATAATACTTGTTGACCTCATGATTCTTTTTAACTGAGGATCTGTCCTGAAAACCCCTGCTGCCATACTTATTTTTCCCTTCCAAAATACTTCCATATCCTGCGAGAAAAAATAGAAGATTAATATTGTTTATTATGCTTTGGCTCTAGATTTGACTCAGGTGATTTTATCTTATTAGAAGTCCCTAGCCGTAAAAATGTATGTTTCGCTACTTAACGGAGCTAGAAAAAACGCCGTAAAAATATAGTCTTCATAGCGGTAAAGGGAATATATTAAACCAAAATAGCAGTGTGAAAAGTTGATAAAGATTGAGCTGAGATCTGTACTTTTACGAGCATATTCAAAAAAATACTGCAGTTTTTGCCTTGAATTCTCGATAAAAACTTCTAGGGAAATAGAGTTTGACTTTGACCTAAAAAAAGTGATTTTGTAATGAGATTTCTTATGGTTTGAAGATTTTATAAAAAAAACAGAGCTTTCCACGGTTGATAGTAGATATTAAAAAACAACTATTAAAATTAAACTACTTCTAAAATTATGTTTTAGAGTGGTGATGAGACTGGCATTTATATTGAAAGAAAAAATCTAAAAATATCTTGTACAAGTTATGTATAAATTATGTCACTAACTAATTTGTCTAATGAGGAGAAGGATGATTTTTATGTGGTCGGTGTCGGGGCTTCTGCTGGTGGACTGCATGCCCTAGAGGCGTTTTTTGAGTGTATGCCGGGTGATAGTGGTGCTGCTTTTGTTGTGGTTCAGCACTTATCTCCAGACTCTAAAAGTTTGATGAAAGAGCTTTTAGAGCGTCACACTTCGATGGTGGTGCATCGGGTTGAACAGGGTATGGCGTTAGGGGCAAATCATATTTATTTGATTCCCCCTGGTTATAATCTGACGGTGCGCGATCGCCACTTATCTTTACGGGAACAAGAATCAAATCCTCGGTCTCACTCAAATTTTCCGATAAATTTATTTTTTCATTCGTTAGCCGAAGATTGCGGCGATAAAGCCATTGGTGTGGTGCTTTCGGGCACGGGTAGTGACGGCACTGAGGGTCTAGAAAGTATTAGTGCTCAAGGGGGTTTGAGTCTGGTGCAGTCGCCATCGACAGCTGAGTTTGAGGGTATGCCCCAAAGTGTGATTGCCAGAGGATTGGTGGATAGTGTTTTTTCTCCCCAGCAATTAGCCCAAGTTATTTATGATCGCGTCACTTTAAATAAACCAGATATGACACGGATATCTTTAATGGAAAAGGAGCTTAGTACCGAGCAAGTTCAACATGTGATTGCCCTTTTGTGTGAGGCTGAGAATTTAGATTTTTCCTATTACAAAATTACAACTCTTTCCCGCCGTATTTGTCGTCGTGCTTCCCTGACGGGTCATGAAAATTTGCAAGATTATATTGATTTTTTAGCGGTTTCCCCTGAGGAGCAGGCTCTTCTTAAGGATGATCTCCTGATCGGGGTGACGCAATTTTTTCGGGATAAGGAGGCTTGGACAATCCTTGAGCAGCATACTTTGCCGCAGCTCATCCAAAATCACAAGGAAGGTGCGCAGTTTAGGGTTTGGGTGGCTGCCTGTGCCACAGGAGAAGAGGTCTATTCTTTGGCGATTTTGATTGACCATCTCATGGATCGTTTGCATCGGGTGTTTCCGATTAAGATTTTTGCGACGGATATTGATAGTGAAGCGATCGCCAAAGCTTCGGAAGGCGTTTTTCCCGGTAGTATCGTCAATGATGTGCCGGCGGAGTTTTTAGCTCGGTATTTTGATTTTCGCAATGGCTTTTTTCATATTGCCCGTAAGATTCGCGAAATGATCATCTTTGCGCCCCATAATCTCATCAAAAATGTGGGCTTTACCCAGATGAATTTGATTACCTGTCGTAATGTGTTGATTTATATGCGATCGCCGCTGCAACAACAGGTACTACGAATGTTTCATTTTTCTTTGGTTGCTAAGGGGATTTTATTCCTTGGGGAAGCGGAAACGCCGGGGGCGATCGCCGACGAATTTATTGCAGTCGATAAAAAGTGGAAAATTTACCAAAAACGCCGTGACGTTCGTTTACCCATCATCTCCACCAATAATCTCCCAGCCTTTAACTATTTACCACTGCCCCCATCAAATCTCCCCACGAGAGAACTACCAGACCATCGCGTGCAGCGTCTGAATAATGTGCTTGGCTTTGCCTTACAGACTTTATATAAACATCGTCAGGCCACTTGTTTGATTGTCGATAGATCAGTAAATCTTGTCCATACAGTGACCGATAAACTTGATCTGATGCGCGTCCCTAAGGGAGAGCTGACCCAAGACGTTACAGAAATGTTGCCCCCTGCTCTCAAGATTCCCATCAATATCGCCATTAACCGTGCCAAACGTAGCGAAGAATTTTTGACCTATTCCGACATTACATTGAATCTTAGTCACGAAATAATTACTGTGGTGCTCACTGTTTTGCACAACAAAGGAGAAACATCAGAGGACAGTACCTTTACTGTGGTGATCGAAAAAATGGCCGAGTCCCTGCAGAGGCCAGCCAACAGTTCTTTGTCTCCAGAAAGCGCAACGAATTCGCAGCTCAATGAAGATATAACCCAGCGGGTGCTGGAACTAGAGCGCGAGCTACAGCAAACGCGTGAAAATCTACAAACGGCCATCGAAGAATTAGAGACAACCAATGAAGAACAGCAGGTCACCAATGAAGAACGGCTTGCTTTTAATGAGGAACTCCAAAGTACCAATGAAGAGTTATATACATTTAATATTGAGTACCAAAACAAAATTGCTGAGTTGACGGAGTTGACCGGCGATATTGATAATCTATTGCGCAGTACTGAGATTGGGGTGGTTTTCCTTGATCAGGAATTGCGCATTCGCAAATTTACCCAGGCGGCGGCGATCGCCATTAATTTATTAGACTCAGATATTGATCGTCCCCTGCATCACATTACCCACAATCTCACCTATGGTGATTTGACCGAGCCTTTGCAGCAAGTCCTCTCTACCAAAGAACCACTAGAAGAAGAAGTTACCCTCCGCGATCGCCCCGATACCCACTTGCTGATGCGCGTCCATCCCTACAGGACAAGTTTAGAGACTTACGACGGCATTGTTCTGAGTTTCGTTAATATCAGTGAGCTAAAAAATACCAAGCTTGACCTTGCCGAAAGCAATAATTTTCTAGAGTCTCTATACCGCCACGCCCCTGTTGGCCTCGCACTATTTGATCAAAATCTCAAATATTTAAAGATTAATGAGCAGCTTGCTGAAATGAATGGCTGTTCTGTCAGTGAACATTTAGGAAAAACGCCGAGGGATGTTTTACCAGAAATCGGCGACCAAATTGAAGCGCTACTCACCAAGGTCATTCAAACAGGGGAAAATATTTTTAGTGTGTTGATTCATGGCACAACACCGGCTGACCCTAATATAGAAGGGCATTGGCTGGTAAATTATTATCCTGTTCGCTTTCACAAGGGCGATCGCGGTGTGGGTGTGGTCGTTAACGAAATCACAGAATTAGCCCAAGCGAAAAAGACAATCCAAGAGAGTCAACGGCGTTTGCAATATTTACAAAATGCCTCGCCGGGAAGCGTTTTCACCTGCCATCCCACAGCACCCTATCGCTTGAATTTTATTAGCAAAAATATTCATGATCTCGTTGGCTTTGAAGACCAATATTTTTTAGAAACAGGCAATACTTGGTTAGAACATATTGCGCCGCAGGATCAGGCCAATGTGATCCGCTCATTTTCAAACCGTGAGCCAAGGGAAAATATCCAACAGGAATATCGGTTCCGGTGTGCCTCTGGGGAATATAAATGGCTATCGGCGAATCTCAAACTCATTCGTGATAGTGATGGAACTCCCATTGAATATGTTGGTTTTTTATTAGATATTGGCGATCGCAAAATTGCTGAAGGGAAACTCCGAAAACAAGAATCTCTATTTCGCTTAACCTTAGATCAATCCAGTATTACGGTATTTACCCAAGACTTAGATTTACGTTACACCTGGGTTTATAATCCAATAATTTTTTCAACACAAGATATTATCGGTCAATCGGATTACGAGCTATTTCCTGAGGCGATCGCCGAGCAACTTGTAACCTGTAAACAAGAAATTTTAAACAAAAAACAAGGCGATTGTTTACAGCTAGTTTTACCAAACCGTGGCGCGAACCAAGAACCACAATATTTCAATATTCGTATGGAACCACTCACCGATTCCGAAGACAAGCTAATTGGTTTAGCAGGCGTTAGCTACGATATCACCGCCGAAAAAGAACAACAAGAAAAATTAGCCCAGCAAAATTTAGCACTAACAGAAATCTCCGAAAAAGCCCAAGCCGCAAATGTAGCCAAAGATGAATTTTTGGCAAATATGAGCCACGAAATCCGCACACCAATGACAGCGATTTTGGGTTTTACAGAACTCCTACAGGAAGATTTAAAAGACAATCCTGAGGCCTATGATTATCTAAAAATCATCTACTCTAGCGCCGACTCATTACTCGTAATTTTAAATGATATTCTTGACCTTTCTAAAATGGAAGCGGGCAAACTGAAATTATGCTATGACGAACTGAATTTATTAAAACTTGGCGAAAATATTGAGAAAATGTTCATGCCAAAAACTGCAGAAAAAGGGCTAGAATTTTCCATTACCGTAGCCGAATCTGTGCCTGAACTAATTATTTTCGATGAAGTTCGACTACGACAAATCTTGTTTAATACTATTAGTAATGCCGTTAAATTTACGAATAAAGGCTCCGTTAAAGTCGTTATTTCAGCAGCAAATATTGGCGAAGATAGCTGTGAGCTGAAAATTGACATTATTGATACGGGTATTGGTATTCCAGTGGCAGATCAAGAGTTTATTTTTGAGGCCTTTACCCAACGGGAAAAACAAGATAACCGCCAATATGGCGGAACCGGTTTAGGGCTAAATATTACCAGTCGCCTGACCGAAATGTTACAGGGCACAATTTCTGTAGAAAGTGAAGTAGATCAAGGCTCTACCTTTTCGCTAGTTTTTTCGAATGTTGTTTTTCCAGAGGTTGCCCATCCTCTACTCAGTAAAGAGAAAAATTTATCTCAAAATCTTGACTGTTCTCAACAATTTAATGCGCTGCCAAAACTGACGATTTTATGTGTCGATGATAATGTCACTAATCGTCTTTTACTTAGATCAATATTTAGTAGAACGAAGCATCAATTTTTTGAGGCAGAAAATGGTGAACTAGGGATTCAGATGGCCTTAAAGTATCAGCCAGATGTGATTTTATTGGATTTATTAATGCCTGTTTTAAATGGTTCTGAAGCATTAAAGCGCCTGAAAGCATTTCCTGAAACAAGTAATATTCCAGTAATGGTTTTGACGGCTCGCACAGGTGATATCCCTAAGGAAGTTGAAGCACATATTGCTAGTTTTGTGCGTAAACCTTTTAAGAGTAAATCCATTCTGCGGGTGTTTAAAACAATTTTTTCTGTTATTTAAAAAGGGTATTTAAAGGGTGAAGTGATCTAGGAAAAAAGTTCAAAGGCTCGCTCTGAAAAACGCTGGAGGCGATCGCGGACATCTTTGGCGGGTTCATAGTTGCCAACGAGTTGCCACTGGGCAATAGTCGAGAGCCGCCATGCCTCTCCTTCGTGGTTAAAACCAGCCGTCTCAATGCCGATAAACCGCTGCACTTCTTCTAGGGGATCGGTGAAAAAACGGATCTGGACGAGCATACTACGGCTCTGGAAACGGGGGCTCCAACCGGGAAGATGAAAACCGATATCAATGGAGTCTGGATCCATCCATTCGCGAGTATCGGGGTCATTGCGCCAGGGTTTGAGATCTGCCTTTGCGTCAGGAAATTCGGTGCGAAAAAGGTTGACGACAGAGGCGATCTTCGTGGCGACATCAACTCCTAAAGCTCGTTCGGCAGCGTTCATCTAGACCTCCTTGGGATTTGTGTGGGTATATTTCTAAGCTAATCGATGATTTCGATGGGGTTTGCTAGTTTCTTTACAGTTCTACATCAACTTCAAATTTTACAGATGTTTTAACATTTGCACTAACCGTTGACGTAATGTTTCAAAGCCGAGGCGATCGCCGGCGGAGATAAAGACTGCATTAGGGTAAAGGGTTTTGGCCGTTTCGAGGGCCTCACTAGACACTTGATCAAGCTTATTAAAAACAATCAATGCTTGGGCAGGCATGATGGGCATTTCGCCGAGAATTTTTTCCACAGAAAAGAGTTGATGTTGCCAAGCCGGGTGGGATAAATCAATGACATGAATTAACGCATCAGCTTCGGTAACTTCCTCAAGGGTGGCGCGAAAGGCATCCACTAGAGCCGGCGGCAGTTCGTGAATAAAACCCACTGTGTCCGTTAGGAGAATGGTGCGGGTTTCATGGTCATCATCGGTGAGAGTCAGACGACGAGTGGTGGGGTCTAGGGTCGCAAACAGTTGGTCTGCGGCATAGACTTCGGCATTGGTGAGGGCATTAATCAGGGTCGATTTGCCTGCATTGGTATAGCCCACAATGGAAAAAGTCGGCACATCCTGACGTTGGCGTTGATTTCGCATCCGTGAGCGGTGGGCTTGCAGCTGATCCACTTCTTTTTGGAGACGACTAAGGCGGCTTTGAATGGTACGGCGTTCAGTTTCTAGCTTGGTTTCACCGGGACCTCTGGTGCCGATACCACCCCCAAGACGAGACATGGCTTGGCCGCGACCCGTGAGGCGGGGCAACATATATTCAAGTTGGGCTAGTTCGACCTGCAATTTTCCGGCACGGGACTGGGCGCGCTGGGCAAAAATATCAAGAATCACTTCCGTGCGATCGCAGACTTTGATGCCAAATTTTCGTTCGAGATTACGGCTCTGGGCTGGAGATAAATCCTGATCGAAGACGACTAAGCTCGCCCCTAAAGTTTGGATTTGTAGGGCAATTTCATCGACCTTACCGGCACCGACTAGGGTTTGGGGATGGGGCTGCGATCGCCGCTGTTCTATGGTCAAAAGCACTTCGCCGCCAGCGGTATCAACGAGGCGCGCTAATTCCGTTAAGCCGTCAGTAAAACGTTGATCTTTGACACCATCGGTTTGCAGACCCACCAAAATGACCCGGTCATGGGTTTGATCAACCTTTTGAGCTGTAAATTCCCGTCGAAATTCTTCCTCTAAACCCTCAACGAGATCAAGGAAATCTTGCTCAGCAATATCTTCAAGAGTTTGCGCCGTCGAAACTTCCCAATATTCGTGGGACGGGTGGGTCTGGGGTAAAAGATGAGCCACATAACCCTGTTTGACATAGCCCGCAGCGCCGCGACCCCGTTTCGTGGTTCCGGTTTGGGTCAAGGTAAAAGTGACCAAAGCATCCAGCCGCTGTAAAACCATTGCTGTGAGGCTAGATTCCTTCGGAGGAATATCTTTGGGAGTTGCCGCCAGACAGCGGATACCGGATAAACGTTCGGCACCATAACGGGGTAACTCGATGGCAGGAATTTGGGTTTGTCGTGGTGAACCCACACCCACTCGAATCACTTTGCCGCGTCGGTTGAGATAGACACATACGGCTTGGTTTAGCTCGGTACTCAAAGCCGCAATCCGCTGAGCTAGCTCCGGGGTCGTGAGGCGATCGCTCGGTACAGACTGTTGATAGAGCCGTTGAAGTTGTTTCAGTTGGCTGCTCTTAAGACCTTTAAGGCTGCCGTGGATAGGGGTACTAATAGGCGTTTTTCTGAGGAATTCGACTGTATTTAATATGGTGGCGAAATTGTCAGCCTTGCGTCAAGCTTCTGCAATAAATCCCTAACTTTCTCCCACTGGGCGATCGCCCATCCCTCAAATACCAAAAGACTTCCCAGATTTGAGAAGCCTTGCAATGCTAAAAAAACTTAGTTGTTGTTAGAGGAAATTTGAGTACGTTGCGCCGTGATATTTTCGTCTTTAGAACAAACAGTTAAAACAAGTCGAAAAATACACAGAATAACTCTCTTAGTGAGTGGAGAGCACCCAGCTCATAATTGGCGTGTAGATTACACAAAAAAGAACAATCAAGGCGTTAAATTCAAGCAGAGTGATTAAATCATGGGTCATTGTTCGTCGCTCCAAAAGGAATAATTTTGAGGACAGAAACCTTGAACTTATGTCCCTGCTCTCTATACTTTCATTATGTCTGAAACATAAAAGAAATTCTATGATGTTATGCCAGTTTTTATACTGTCTTTTATCAGCTAAAAGATGAAATATCGGTACATTTATTCAGCGAAAGCCACCATTGACATTCATGATAGCCGCTGCAAAAAAATCCCCAAAGCCTTTGATATAGGGCAGATAAGGCCTTAAAATATTTTTTTTCAAGTTAATATTGTTTCAGGTTTATTGTAGTGAAGATACCGAATTCTTTACGTATTTTTAAGGAGATGAAATTTTACATTATTTAACAACAACTATCTAGATAGTGGTTCTCTAAAAAAAGTTTTTTGTGGCTCAATAATTAATTTACTTAACGTGAGTTTTGCTTAAGCATGCTCGGAAGTACGACGCGGTGAATGGGAGAGC
>NZ_MRBY01000032.1 GCF_001904615.1 [Limnothrix rosea] IAM M-220 | reverse complement strand
CCCGATCTCTCGCTCTCCCATTCACCGCGTCGTACTTCCGAGCATGCTTAAGCACAACTCACGTTATTTATTCTTCCTTGGGGAAGGTGCTCGGAGAGCAGAAGGGTTTTTCATGGGTTATGTAATATGTAATCTATCGAGAGCCCATCTCTACCTTCTTCCAAGAGGGGAAATATCAATTTATTATCACTAATTTACCAAGTGACTTTGTTTTCGAGATTTTTGATTTTCTTTTCGCCAATGCCTGATACTCGATCGAGATCTTCGAGATTTTTGTAGGGTCGACCTTCAATGATTCTTTGGGCTAAACTCTCACCAATACCCGGTAAAGTTTCCAGTTCGATGGTGCTGGCTGTATTGAGATTGACGATGCCATCAGGGGAGGCGGCCACACAGTTTGCGGGTGTAGGTTTTTGTCTCTCGGCAATAAAAGGCGGTACACCTAGAAAAGCATCGGTGTATAGACGCTCAAATTCCCGCTCAAAATGTGCTGCAATTATTGGGTTTTGGATCACTAATAGGGACTCGTCGTTTTGATTGTTCGCGGAGGCTGACCAGTTGTGGGAACCCGTGATTACGGTGCGATTATCAATGACCGCAAATTTGTGGTGCAGCTTATCGCCATGGGCAAGTTTGGGTGTGCCGACGGAGGTAATGGGAGTTTGCCATGGTCGATTAAAGGGATCGCATTTTTCTTTGAGGTTTACGCCGAGCATATCTAAGCCATCGCTATAGTCCCGGAAGGCAAAGCTGGGGTCGATCAGGGTTTGAATTTTTGTGCCTTGACTTGATTCTGTTTCGAGCATGTTGGCAATTTTTTGCTCTGAAAAAACGAATAGGGCAAGTTTGATAGATTGGTTGGCTTGGGATAGTGTTTGTCCGATAAAGCCGTTGGTGGTGCTTTCCCAGGGTTGCGAGCTGGAAAATGGCGAAAATTGTAAGGTGACTTGACTGTTGCCAACGCTAAAAGTTTTGGGTGGCTCTTGCAATTTCTGGACTCCAAATTTTCGGCCTGTCCACATTTCTTCAAATTCTTCGGTAAAGGCGGCGGCGATCGCCGAATCTTCGATTACAACTAAATGATTAATATTGCCCCTAGTTTCAGGGTTAGCAAAATCGCCGTGAATGCCGCTGAGTGTCCAGTTCGCTGAACCTGTTACTACTTTGCGACCATCGACCACCATAAATTTGTGGTGCATTAGACCGCTACCCTTTGACCCATCTGCTGTATCGTCGAGGATTGGGACATCTGCATTTTCGAGGATGGCGATCGCCCCGTGTTTTTCCTTTTCAGCATCGCTCAGAAAACCATCTTGGTCTTCATCCGCTAGCGCCACAAATTCCTGATATTTGCCTTGTTCGCGATCTTCAAATTCAAATAATTCTGTTTGGTCAATCTCAATCCACGGACGACGGTAATGATTCTCGACCATCACCCGCACATTAATGCCATTAGTCTGTTGGGTGGCGATCGCCGCCGCCACTTTTGGTAAATTTAGTTCCTGAATCGCGATATCAATACTTTGGGTGGCCGCCTCAATTTCCCTGATTAAAATCCCTTCGAGATTATCCCCCGCCCGCTCAATCTCCCGATATGGCTCGATATAATCAACCCCTTTCGCTTCGAGGTGATTGAAATAAACCTGAATAAATTCGTCTTGGGGTAAAGCTTGTGGCCGGGGATCTGTTATGCGAAATCGAACAAGAAAACTAGCAACTAAGCCAGTAAAGCCTAGGGCAATAGCCAAAAAAATAACGAGGCGATCGCCCCATTTTTGCCGTCGCGCAAACATTTAGTAGTCGTAGGGATTTCGAGGAGTCGGAATTTCTTTCGCCGTACTCGCCACAATCACGAGTTGCCGCTGGGGAATACCCGCTTCTTCATCACCAAAATCAAAATCCTCAGTGATCATTTCCCCTTCCACCTCGATCCACTGGTCGTCCTCAAATTCTGGCTTCCCCTCAAATTTCACCGGCAAACCAACAGGATAGGCATCCACCGCACAGCAAGTTAGCACGAACCGCGACACCATCACATAATTTTCAGGGAGCTGGGGTAGAGACGTGACAAAACCACTCACTTTCACCGGGTCACCAGTGTAGGCATCCGGCTCAGGATAAGCATTGAGCGTTCTGATCCAATCTAATAATGTGCGTTCTTCTGGATTTGTACCTGTGCGAAAACTTTCCGGTTGACTGCGCGTTAAGGGCAATTCTTCCGTTAGACCCCGCTGAATCGCTGTTTCACTCGCTAAAACTGACGGGGGAATAATAAATCCGGCGATCGCCACAATAATCATCAAACTACTCCCAAAATTTTGCGGAAGTAGCGGAATATGTTGCACCGACTCCCCAGCATTCAGGCTAGGATTAACCGTTTGCCAGATCTTACCCAGACCGAGGACAACCAACAAAACACCAGCTGCCGCACACAAGCCAAAATAATTCGGGTGGATCAAAAGAGCCAACTGTCCCGTAATCGCGTATTTGAGCAATAAACTGCCCCAGAGCAATAATGCCAGACTATCCAACCAAGGTGACCAGTCTTTTTTTCTGCGAGGAGATGGAGATTTAGCCATACAAAAAATACGCTTTCTTTTAAAACAATTGGTTTAAGGATGGATGTTTAAAATACAAACAATCAATATTGTACTGTTCGCTATTGACTGACATCAGGTCAGCTAGCTCAAATATTACATGGCTACGTTGCCTGTGGCGATCGCCCTTGCCTTCTCCACAAACCTCGATAACTCGATATCAGGGTCGCATACCGTAAAAAAAATACCCTAGCATCAGCTTTTCCGGAAATCTAATTGTGGCATTTTTATCAGGACTGAGTATGGGGACTTCAATGTTCCCTTGTCCTTCGGTTGGCTATTGCCTACCAGATTTTTTTTTCAATAATGATGTCGCTCTCAGCCAATATTGTTAATTACTCCGGTGTGAGGCAGTTGTTACGGTGTGATTGGTGGCGATCGCCTAATTGCTCACAAACAGAAAAATAAAAGGCGATCGCTACAAAATTACGCTGAAGTTCTAATTACAAGTTCCAGCAGTAGTCGGTAAATTAGTTGCAACCTGCGAACCCGTATTGCCAGTATTCGTTCCAATAATCAGTTGAGGATTTCCGGCGGCGGCGAAAGGAGGGAATCCCACGCCAGTAAATTGAGGACTATTGTTTCTGACAAATTGATAGGCAGAACCACCGACTGCATTAGCTGTATTGTTTTCAAGGTTTAAACAAACCGTGCCGTTATTGCCGGCGATCGCCGTAAAGCTGCCATTGTTGTAATCCGATAATGTGTAGCCAACCATATTTATTCCAGTCAGCGCAGAAAGATCGCCAATACCCGCGCCACCTAACGTCAGACTGTTACCAGAAATATCAGCATCAATGCGAGAAGTTCCCGCATTCACCCCTTGCACAAAGACTGTGATGGCTGGATTATCACCAGCACCCAACAGTGTATTACCCGCACCTCCCAAAAAAGTCCCTGTCGTTGTGGAGTCTAGGTAAAGGAAAGCAGGGTTTGCCGCAATGCCAATTTTTGCGTCTTGGGTATTACTGATTTGATTATTCGTAATCGCTAAATCTAAATCACCATCACCGAGGGTAATCACACCAACTCCAAAACCCCCTGTACCAATATCAATCGCTGGAGGGCCCGGAGTTTGAGTAATGCCATTGCCAGCCGTTCCCGCCGTATCAATCACGTTGTTATCAACGGTCATGGTCATTGCGACATCGCTATTGTGCAAAAAGAGAATACCATCACCACCAGAGTTATTGATTGTGTTGTTAGTAATAACGCTGTTGAGAACGCTGTTTGGCGACATTAAATCTGGGTTTGTTTCGAGTTCAATGCCAGAATTTTGAGCATTGGTAATGGTGTTGCCGTCTACCAGCAAATTTACGGTGGCGTTGCCTGTTGCTTCTACGTCAATGGCATCGGCGGATTGAAGTCCGGTGGTCGTGCTGGGGCTATCGATTTGATTGTTGAGAATGTTGATCGTTGTTGTAAAGTTGCCGTCGAGATTTGCTGTAATCGCATCGCCATCGCTGTTATTAACAACATTGTTGGCAATGGTGAATGCGCCGTTAATATTTTCAATGAAGAGACTGCTGCCGTTGTTAAAGGCAAAGCCATTGAGTTCGCCGCCGCCATCGCTAAATATTACATTGCCAATAAGTTCGGGGCGATCGCCAGCACCAGACCTAGGTAAATTCACATTGCCTGTAAAGAAATCACTAGTTACGGGTAAGGTTTGCGCTGGAGCCTTCGATAAAACTTTGACTGCGGCAGGAATCGTAAAACCGTTTTGGTTTACGCCACTATTTTCGGCATAAACAACTTGGTTGGCTGCTGCACCTTCGACAATTGTTTTAAGCTGATCGGCATTATTTGAACCTGCTAAATCAACCAATAAAAATTCCCAAGGTTGATCACCATTGTCTGGATTCAGGGCGATCGCCGTTTCACTGGATCTTGCTTCCGAAATTTCGGTGAAGCGTTTGATGGCGATATTGGACTGCCGTTGGAGAGAGCTGGCTAATAATTCCGCTTTATCCGGTTCCGCTGAGTCCTTTGATGCGCCGCCAAACTTTGCGCCGATACTAAAAATTACATTTGTGCCAAATTCTCCGTCTGTTTCTAAGCCCACGCCAAGGTCAAGATTTTTATTCACCTGAGCTAGAAGCCTGCCCCGAAAACCAACAAATGTATCCGTGTTATCGCCGTCGTAAAGGTAGCCGCCAAGAAATCCTTTCAGAAAACCATTGTTCCAACGGGTGAGGGTCATGCCCCCTTCGATATCAAAGCCAGCTAACGATTCCTCTGCCACTTTTTCTTTGCGAGTAATGGTTTCCGAAATCAGTTGCAAATTGGAAACACCCGCAGTACTGCTCTCAATAAACTGTGTGTCGGTGATAACGCCCGTGCCGCCCGTCGTAGTTGTGGAGTTAGAAATGGTTTCACGGCGATCGCCGACGGGGAGATAACCATTTAACCTCGCTTCCCAAGCTGGGTTAAGCGCCTCTAAACCAAGACCAATTTGGTGGGATGTCCAGTCCTCTAAACCGCGTATATCGTAGCCAAGGTAGCCGCC
This sequence comes from [Limnothrix rosea] IAM M-220, assembly GCF_001904615.1. NCBI lineage: Bacteria > Bacillati > Cyanobacteriota > Cyanophyceae > Chroococcales > Geminocystaceae > Picosynechococcus > [Limnothrix rosea] IAM M-220. Next base: position 40,065 of record NZ_MRBY01000032.1, on the reverse strand, counting down.
GAAAATATTTTGACCCGCAAAATTTCGATAACCCAGCGCAAAATTACCGCCCCAGTTGCCACTATCGGTATCTACAATTGCTTTGGCTTCCGTAAAAAATAGTTGGCTTGTGCCGTTTTGGGCAAAGGGGAACCAGCCATAAAAAGACCCATAGGAGCTTTCGTAGCCTGAGCCGGGGCCTGTCGTGAAATTAACGCCATATTTTGGTTTGACAAATAAACTTGTTGCGGTTTCCGCTTGGGCAATTTCTGGAGAGGTAGGTTCGGCGATCGCCCCTAAACTACTGACCGTTAAAACGGAGAGTGCGGCGAGGGGAAAGACAACAGAGAATGGCTTGAACATTTTCATGGCGCGACTGGAGAACCTATAAACTTTTTCGCAAATTTTTCTAAGGTTACAAGATTTTAAAGGGTTAGTTTGATAATTTTCGGTAAACCTGTCCTGTGCAAAATCCGTAATGAACCCTTAAACTCTCGAAAAATTGACTATTCTAGATCCTGTATGTTTATGGTGTTTGCCGTCCGGTGGTGTAATCGATGACCCAGCCCAATCAACAGCCCCCCAAAACCCAGATTGGACAAATGGTGACCCAAGCCATCAACACAATGGTGAGCTTTGGGCAGCAAACCCTAAAACCCGATGCCCGCGTCCCAGAAATTCATATTGAAGGTCAAGCCCAACCCTATCCCCTCGTTGGCGATCGCCACACCGGTGGACGAAGCCGCAGTAACGATATTCCCATCAAAAACGAAACCGTCAGCGCCAAACATTTTTCCCTAAGTAAAGACCCCACCAACCCGCGCCACTACATTATCCGCGACGAAAAATCCTCCAACGGCCTTTACATCAACAAACGCAAAACTCGCAGTTACCCCCTCCGTAACGGCGACGAAATTTATCTGGCTCCCCCCGAACTCGCCCAAGCCGTTAAACTCACCTATCGCTACACTCCCCCCACGTGGGTACAATTTATTCGCTATGGGCTGGTGGGTACAGGTGGATTTATTGGTTTTATTTGTCTTCTGTTGGCGTGGCAATGGTCGAAATTCCCCCTTAATCCCCTTCCTGCTGGTGTAACCGGTCCCATTGTAATTTTTGCCGACGATGGTGAAACCGCCATTAACCCCGTCACTACCGACAGTCATCGGGAAATTCCACGCCTGAAAGAATTTTCACCCTATCTTCGTAATGGTGTTCTCGCCTCCGAAGATGCCCGTTTTTATTGGCATACAGGCATCGATCCAATTGGTATTGCCCGTGCCGTAAAAGTTGCTGTCAGTCAAGGGGATGTTACCCAAGGGGCTAGTACGATCACCCAGCAGGTGGCACGGAGTTTATTTCCGGCAGTCGGTACAGAGAAGACCGCGAGTCGTAAACTCCGGGAAATGATCGTCGCCCTTAAGATGGAAACCTTTTTCAGCAAAAATGAAATTTTATTGCTCTATCTCAACAAAGTTTACCTAGGTGTCGGACAGTCCGGATTTGAAGATGCAGCACAGTTTTACTTTGATAAATCAGCACGGGATCTTGATTTGGTAGAGTCGGCGACCCTTGTGGCGATGCTGCCGGCTCCCAATGCCTTTAACCCCATTGTGAATCCCGACAAATCCCGCGAGCAGCGTAATCTTGTGATCGACCGGATGCATAAACTCGGCAAAATCACGGATCAAGAGCAACGTCAAGCGAAGCTAACCCCCATTGAAGACCGCCTCAGTGAAGATGCTCGCCGCGCCCTGTCCAATAATGCTGCGCCCTATTTTTATAATTATGTTCAGCAAGAATTAGAGGAATTACTTGGTGAAGATGCCCTCAAAATGGGTAATCTCTACATCGAAACGGGCTTAAATCTCAAAATGCAGCAAACTGCGGCAAAGGCTCTCGAAACGTCCATTGAGACTGATGGTGCACAGGTCGGCTATTCCCAAGGGGCGATCGCCACATTAGACAGTGAAACAGGCGAAATTCTGGCCATGGTCGGCGGGAAAGATTATGCCGAAAGTCAGTTTAATCGTGCTGTTCAAGCAAAACGCCAACCTGGTTCTACTTTCAAAGTTTTTGGCTACGGGGCGGCGATCGCCAGCGGCACTTCCCCCTACACAAACTTTTCCTGTGCTCCCCTAACTTGGCAGGGACAACAATTTCGTGGCTGTGAACGCACCAGTACTGGCAGCACTGATATGTTTCGAGGCTTAGCCCAATCTGAAAATGCGATCGCCCTCCGCATTGCCCAAGATGTCGGCTTAAACAATGTCATTAATTTTGCCCAGCAGCTCGGCATCGAATCAGAGCTAAACCCATCACCCGGTTTGATTTTGGGAGAAAGCGAAGTCACCGTACTAGAAATGGCCGGAGCCTACGCCACCTTCGCCAACGGCGGCACATGGCAAAAACCCCACGCTATTCGGCGTATCTATGACAGCAGTGACTGTACTGGCAATACCATCGACAGTTGCTATCTGCTCTACGACTTTAGTAAGCGCTCAGATTTTCGCCGTGAACAAGTGATTTCCCGTAGCACTGCCCAAACCATGACCCAGATGATGCAAGGTGTCATTCAAAGCGGGACAGGCAAAGTCGCTCGCCTAGGTCTTGATGAAGCAGGAAAAACAGGGACAACCAACCGCAACGTTGATATGTGGTTTGTCGGCTATGTCCCTTCCCAAAAATTAGTGAGCGCTGTCTGGTTAGGCAACGACGACAACTCTCCCACAAGAGGTGGTAGCTACTACGCGGCAAAGCTGTGGGGAGCTTATACAAACGCATCCTTTTAAAACATCCTTTTAAAACAATAAAAAGAGCAGGCCAGACCGTACCACCATACGGTCGGTTGCTTCTACTCTCTTGTCAAAATCCTCACTTTCAAACTACGAATTATCGATTAGCTGCGTTGTAATATCATCTTGGGGAGAATCATCATCATCGTCATCTTCAATAATCATCGCCGGGTCAATTAGAGTGACATCAAAAGGGTCATCTTCCTTCATAACCTTCCTTTGGGTCGGCATATCAGCGACTTGGCGAAACTTGTAGACGGCAAACACTTGGGGGCCAAAAATAATTTTGTCGTCGTGCTTGAGTTCGTGGGCATTAACTTTTTTGCCATTAACAATAATGCCATTGGCGCTAGTTTGCTGATAGCCATCGCCGTCGAGTAAACGGTAATAGGATTGGCCATTATTGCGGAGACAGCGTAGAAGTGTAGCGTGCAAGCGAGATACAAAGTGAGAATCTAAAACAATAGTACAGTCGCTTTTTCGTCCCAATGTATATTTCGATTCTGTTAATGTAAACTCCCGCTCACCTTGATCATCATGGACAACCAGGTAGTGGTTTTGTTTCCGTGATGCGGCGTTTACGGCCATGGGTCAATAAATATACGAGAACGAATGAAAATGTTGTCTTTAATCTAAAAAATTCAGTTGGACTAACCAGTGATAAAACTGGTTTAAATTGCACCCTGTTATCTAATCCAAGGATTTTCAGATGATACTAATTTTCATCTTACCGGATTTTTAGACTTCTACTCGTGATATCGCGCCGGATAAAGGGCGATCGCCATCATTTCCCCATAACTTACCTTTATAATTTGAATACAAAAAAATCCACAGGGCACTATTTAAAGATACATTGCGGATTTAATCAGCTAAATAGCTTTTGGCGAGTCGTTATTTTTATCCAAAACGACCACTAACATACTCTTGCGTGGCTTGCTCACGGGGATTTTGGAAAATCACCTCAGTGCGATCGCATTCACCGAGATAACCTTGGCGAGTGCCATCTTCATTCGTTTTAACATTGAAGAAAGCCGTCATATCAGCAACACGGGATGCCTGTTGCATATTGTGCGTCACAATGACGATAGTGTATTTCTCCTTTAGCTGGTGAATTAGCTCTTCAATTTTTAGGGTTGAAATCGGATCAAGGGCAGAGCAAGGCTCATCCATCAACACAACTTCCGGTTGAATGGCGATCGTCCGGGCGATACATAGGCGCTGTTGCTGACCACCGGATAAGGCTAAACCACTTTGACGCAGCTTATCTTTTACTTCATCCCATAGTGCTGCTTGACGTAAAGACTGTTCCACAAGCTCATCCATATCACCTTTATAGCCATTGATTCTGGCACCGTAGGCAATATTGTCATAGATCGATTTTGGGAAAGGATTAGGTTTCTGGAATACCATACCAATCCTGCGGCGCACTTCGACGGGATCTACCTCAGAAGAGTATAGACTGCTGCCATGATAGGAAATGTCGCCTTCTAGTTTGAATGAAGAAATTAGATCATTCAGGCGGTTATAGCAGCGCAGCAGGGTACTCTTACCGCAACCGGAAGGCCCAATGAAGGCTGTAACTTGATTTCTAGGTATGTCTAGATAGACCCCTTTAATCGCCAGAAAATTACCATAGTAGACACTTACATTCTTCGTCTGAAGAATATGATCTGTCTGGTGGAGCTGATGTGTATTAGTCATTAGGATAGATTGAGGTCGTAAATCTAAAGCAAAGGTGAGGTTTGGGGGGGTGATCCGGTGACGGCTGAAGATCCAGTAAGTAAATTTGTGTGGCGCTGCTGACAGTCTACACTGTGACACGCTTAAATTTTCAGCATCCGTATCCTATCAGCCATATAGCACTGTGTACTTTAAGAACAGGTAAATATTTTTTTGGTGTTAGGTTCCTCGGCTCAACTGATATGGTGTGCAAGACCAGCTGAATTGTTCATACTGAATAATTACTGACCTGTGGGCGATCGCCCCATCTTTCTCCCCTGAAGGGATAGAAGAATATTAAAATAAATGTAGTTTCTCGAAATTAATGGGATTTTTATGACCGACGTTGCTGTCTCTCGTATCCGAAACTTTTCAATTATTGCCCACATTGACCACGGCAAATCGACCCTTGCTGACCGGATGTTGCAGGACACAAGCACGGTTTCCCAGCGGGATATGAAGGAGCAGTTTCTAGACAATATGGAACTCGAACGGGAACGAGGTATTACCATCAAGCTCCAAGCTGCCCGCATGCGCTACACCGCAAAAGATGGCAACGAATATATCCTCAACCTCATTGATACTCCCGGACACGTCGATTTCTCCTACGAAGTGTCGCGCTCACTAGCAGCCTGTGAAGGAGCATTACTAGTTGTTGACGCGTCCCAAGGGGTAGAAGCCCAGACCTTGGCAAATGTTTACCTTGCCCTCGACAATGACCTCGAAATTATCCCCGTCCTCAACAAAATTGATTTACCCGGCGCAGAACCAGATCGGGTTTCTGAAGAAATTGAAGAAGTTGTCGGCCTTGACTGCACAGATATTATTAAAGCGTCGGCAAAAGCCGGCATTGGCATTGAGGAAATCCTCGAATCGGTTGTACGGGATGTTCCGCCACCAGCCGATACCATTGACCAACCCCTAAGGGCGTTGATTTTTGATAGTTACTATGATCCCTATCGCGGTGTGATCGTCTATTTTCGGGTAATGGACGGCGAAATCAAAAAGGGTGATAAAGTCCTTTTGATGGCGTCAAAAAAAGAATATGAAATTGATGAGCTGGGTGTTTTAGCTCCTAACGAAGTCCATGTGGATAGCCTCCATGCCGGAGAAGTGGGCTATTTTGCCGCTTCGATTAAATCCGTTGAAGATGCCCGGGTGGGTGACACAATCACCTCGGCGGCAGAAAAGGCAGAGGAGCCTTTGCCGGGTTACACCGAAGCAAAACCGATGGTTTTCTGTGGTCTTTTTCCCACCGATGCTGACCAATATCCTGATCTCCGTGATGCCCTCGATAAGCTGAAACTTAATGACGCGGCATTGTCTTTTGAGCCGGAAACGTCTAGTGCCATGGGTTTTGGCTTCCGGTGTGGTTTCCTTGGCTTGCTTCACCTCGAAATTGTCCAAGAGCGCTTGGAGCGGGAATACAATCTCGATCTGATTACGACGGCACCGTCGGTAATTTATCGGGTGACGACAACGGATGGACAGGTGGTGGAAATTGATAATCCGAGTCAGCTGCCGGATCCCCAAAAGCGCGAAAAAATCGAGGAGCCTTACATCAAAGTCGATGTGATTACGCCGGAAGAGTTTGTCGGTACGATTATGGATCTTTGTCAGACCCGCCGTGGTGTGTTTAAGGACATGAAGTATTTTACGGAGAGCCGCACCAATATCATTTATGAGTTGCCTTTGGCGGAGGTGGTGACGGATTTCTTTGATCAGCTTAAATCCAGAACTCGTGGCTACGCGAGCATGGAATATCAACTGATTGGCTACCGTAAGGGTGAGCTGGTGCGTCTTGATCTGATGGTGAATAAAGATCCGGTGGATTCGTTGGCGATGATCGTACACCGTGATAAAGCCTATTATGTCGGTCGGGCAATGGCTGAAAAGCTTAAGGAACTCATTCCCCGCCACCAGTTTAAGATTCCGATTCAGGCGGCGATTGGTTCAAAGATTATTGCGAGTGAACATATTCCGGCTTTGCGTAAGGATGTCCTTGCAAAGTGTTATGGCGGGGATATTTCTCGAAAGAAAAAGCTTCTCCAAAAGCAAGCGAAAGGTAAGAAGCGCATGAAGGCGATCGGTACGGTGGATGTGCCCCAAGAGGCATTCATGGCAGTCCTAAAGCTGGATAATTAAAACAAGGATGTGTTAGCGAAGCGTAACGCATCAACAAGTAATAGTTTCTTCCCAATAAATATGGTGCGTTACATTCCATTAACGCACCCTACAAATAGAAGAGCGGGGCGGCGATCGCCTCTTTTTTCTAACGGTTGATATGCCTCAAGAAGCGTTTATGGCGGTGCTGAAGCTGGATAATTAAAACAAGGATGTGTTAGCGAAGCGTAACGCATCAACAAGTAATAGTTTCTTCTAAATAAATATGGTGCGTTACATTCCATTAACGCACCCTACAAATAGAAGAGTGGGGCGGCGATCATCGCCCTCTTTTTTTGTCTAGGTTACAGAACCCAAGTGATGAAGCAATTCTGTTAGAGTAGTGGAGCGATTTCAAATATAAAGTTTTATGTCTAATTGGCTCGAACACAGTGTACAGATTGAAGTTGACGCACCCATTGAGATGGTTTGGGGTCTTTGGTCTGACCTTGAGCAAATGCCAAAATGGATGAAGTGGATCGAATCTGTCGAAATCCTTGAGGATGATCCAGAGCTTTCGCGTTGGAAGTTGGCGAGTGGCTCTTTTGAGTTTAAATGGCTCTCGAAAACGCTGAAAGTTATACCAAACCAAATCATTCAATGGGAGTCCATTGATGGTTTGCCAAATCGTGGTGCGGTACGTTTTTATGACCGCAAGGGCAGTAGTATTGTTCGCCTCAGTATTGCTTATGATATTCCGGGAATTCTTGGGCAAGTTATGGATAATTTGTTCCTCGGAAAAGTTGTTGAATCGACTATTCAAGCGGATTTAGAGCGGTTTAGAATATACCTCGAGCAAGCGAAGGCTGCTTCGGAAACTATGACTCGATAGGGTTCTCTGTTTCGCTTCTCTCTTTGACATCACGGGGGGCGATCGCCACTGACATCGATTCAAGGACTGACTTAGGATTTTGGCTTGAACATCAAGGTTTGAAAGAATGATGAAGCCTGTTTACTGAAGGCTTGCACTGTGGTGGAGTGATTGGTTCAGAGACAGATATTTTTGGCAAGTTTTATTGCAGCTAGATTGCAAAATTATTCACAAAAACAGCAAATCTTTACCGAAAATAGCAGCAAGTGGGCAAGCGATTTCCCTGACTTGTAGGATACTGTTAGAAGACGCAATTTTAGTGCCGCTAAGCCATTATATGTTTGGACTTAGCTGCCTTGAAGGTCTCTCAAAAATAGATATTCGTCTACCTTGATCCGCTGCCAAACAAATAATTTTCTAGGTCAGAGCCATGATTGAAATGAATGTTGCAGGCATCGCCCTTGATGCTATTACGCGCAGTCCGATTGTTCTTTTAAAAGATGCAACCGAGCGTCGTGCTTTGCCCATTTATATTGGTCAAGATCAAGCGCGTTCCATCATGAATGTCATTGATAATAAAACGCCACCCCGGCCGCTGACCCATGATTTGTTAGCAAATTTGATAGAGACGTGGGATTTAATTGTTGAAAAAGTGATTATTCACGCCCTAGAAGACAATACGTTTTATGCGGTGCTCTGTACGAAACAGGGGGAAATAACGAAAGAAATAGACTGTCGTCCTAGTGATGCGATCGCCCTCGCGTTGCGTATGAATAGTCCGATTTGGGTTTTAGAGGAGGTGATCTCTGAAGCGTCGATTCCCGTTGACCGTGATGCTGACGAAGAAGAACGCCAAGCTTTTCGGGAATTTGTGGATAATCTTAGTCCGGAAGCTTTAATTCGTAATAGTAGTCATTCGGCAAATTCTGAAGAAAGCTAAGGGTGCTTTCTAGACAACTTTTTATATGGCGATTTTTGCTTATACCTACACTGACCCCCTTTTAGATGACTTTGTGGATGCGGCGATTTGGGGGGTAGAAGTCGATGAAGTTTATGCGGATATTGCCCAGCGCTGTGAGCTAAAACGTTTTTTAGGGACTTTATCGTCGACCTGTTCTGGTTATTATTTATTGCTTAGAAAATTGGATGAGTTGGGGGATAGTCTGACAGAAATTGGCGATCGCCTCCAACGGATAGAACAGGCTGGAGTCACGATTATTACCACTGAGCAGGATTACCATTCGACACACCGGGATAATCCTCAACAACTCAGCCAACTTTTGCAAGGGATCGGCGATCGCCAAAAAAGTCGAAAAATTCAACAGGGTCACGCCAAAAATCGTCGCAATTGCTTACCGCCACCAGGGCGCGCCCCCTACGGTTATAAACGGGGACAAGACCGCTATCTCATTGACCGGAGTACGGCTCCCATTGTGCAGGCTTTTTGTGAGCATTTTCTGCTATACGGTTCTCTGCGCGGCTCAGTGCGTTACATCGAACGTCGCTTTGGCAAAAAAATTGCGGTATCAACTGGGCGTAAATGGCTGACAAATCCGGCCTATCGCGGCAATCTGCACTACAAAGACGGCACAACCATCCCCCAAACCCACGCCGCCATCCTGAGTGATAATGAAGCGGCACAAATAGACCGACTACTACGTCGCAACCGTCGTCTGTCGCCCCGTAGCGCTAGTGCGCCCCGTTGTCTTGCTGGTTTAGTGCAGTGCCAAACCTGCCAAAAAACTTTAACGATTTCCCGCGTTACCCAGCGCCGAAAAGCCCAAGAATATCTTTATCTACGATCGCCCAACTGTCCCCAAGACGATAAATGTCCGGCGATCGCCTACGAAGACGTTTTTCGAAGAACAGTACAGAACATTTGCCAAGAATTCCCCAAGCTTGCCGACCAACAAAATGCGCCTCCCCTCGCCGCTATTCAAAGCCAGATTCAGCAGCGTATCCAACAAAAAACAGCGCTCATTGCCACATTGCCCAATTTAATCGAGCAGGACATCCTCGATATCGAGACCGCCGCATTACGCCGTTATACCCTCCAAAATGACATTGCCCAGCTGCAAAACCAACGCAACCAACTGCCCCCCGCCAACCTCCGGGCGATCGCCCAGACCCTAACCCTCGAACAATTTTGGTATGACCTCTCCGAAGCCGAGCGACGCTTCTACCTAAGGGAATTTATTGCCCAGATTTACATTGCCCCGCACCCCAATAGCCCTTGGGAAATCCAGTTAAAATTCATTTTTTAGACCAGTTTCCGATAAACTGAGGAATGATTTAAACCTTTATAAGTAGAACACACATAAACGGCATGGAAATCGGGCAAAAAGTGCAAATATATCGCTTACGAGATCGCGTTGAAAAAGAAATCGCGGATAAACTCGGTAAAGTCGGTACGATCAAAGAATTTCGCGTCACAGACGGTAGTGGTATCGGTGCTTTTGTGAGCTTCGACGACACAACTACAGCTTGGTTTTTCGGTGACGAAATTCGTCCCGCTTCGTAAATATAGCCACCATATACGACGAACAACATTCTCCTAAATCTATCTGTCGGCGTCTCAGTCTAGAGACGTTTTTTATTGGTTGATGTTATTTTCCCACCCCATCCCCTAGCCTCATGGAATGGGTTGGGCTAGGATTTTGCGGATTGCAAAACAGAAGATTACCCAGCTAGAAACTTTTTTAAGGCACAATAGTCATCAAAGATGAAGGATAAAGTTGCAAAGTTTTAGAAAAGCACTTCCTAAAATACCCATGACTAGATTTCCCAAAATTTCTCTGACTGTCGTTTTAGGCTTGGCGATCGCCAGTGCCTTGACCGCACCGAGCCTTGCCCAAAGTAACAATGAAGATATTTACCAAGAAAGCGAAAGCTCAAGCATCTACGGCGGCAACGACAACTTTAATCCCTTTGATCTCATCCATAACTCTCGCTTAAATAATGGCCGAGATCCAGAGCAATTCAAAGCAGAATCCGGCGAAAATATCGACAACGCCGCCGCAAACTATCGCCAGTCTTTACTACAGTACTTTTTACAACAAAGAGCCAACAATGCCTCCCCAGAAGCCAACAGCCTAGAGGTAACTGACGAGAGCAATATTGAAAGTGATACTCCCTAATCAAGGAATGTTTGCTGGGAGAAATCCACTTAAATCGAACTAGACTTACCATCAACAAAAACAGAGACAAGATGCTTTTAAGGAACATTGCAGTTTCAAAACAATGGCATTGGTTCTTAATTTTCACCCATACACTCAAGGCAAAATTATTGCTGTAGTTCTTGAAGTGATGGGTGATTTTTTTTGATAGTTTGTTGCTGAGCCTAGCGTTTTTAATGGCCTGTGGCAAAAAACCGAAGTTAGAAACCTGCACCTTTTGCACCTTGATTGATATCGAAGCACCTGAAGCCGAAATAAAAATGGTCTGTGGCGACAAGATTATTGATGTGCCTTAGTCTGGATTTAAAAAACACATGAAAATCGATCTGAAAGGTTTGCTGGGTAATGTTGACGGTTTTCGGCAACAGGCTGGCTCATTGTCTCCGGGACGAAGGTTCTGATGGTCGGCAAGTCTTCTGCAATATACTGTGGCATCCTCGTGTATATAGTTCGTTGAAGTTTACCTTTGATGACTAAGGCAAATGACGAAAGTTTGTGGCGATCGCCCCTAGACGGTGAGAGGCGTTTATGATTAAAAGGTGAAAATCAATCATCTACTAATCAAGACTGACAGATCTCATAGGGAGGAAAGCAACGTTGAAACAAATGGACGCAGGGGAACTACTCGAACGCTATGCAGCGGGAGAAAGGGATTTTCGTGAAGTGGATCTCGAAGGAGCCTTTTTAGGTGGAGCCCATTTAAATGGCATCAATCTCCGCGAAAGTAGTCTAACGCGCGTCATTTTCACCGGCGCTACCCTGAACCAAGCGAATCTCCGCGAAGCAGATCTAAGCTACTCCAGTCTGCAGGGTGATTTCAGCCAAGCAAATTTAATTTCTAGTAACTTAACCGAGGCCAATCTCACTGCCGCAAAACTGGCCTATAGCGGTATGCGTGCGGCTAATTTGACGCGGGCGAAGTTAGCATCTGCTGATTTGTCCTACTGCATTCTGAATGAAGCAATTATGCGGGAGGCCAATCTCAGTAAGGCGACCCTTGTGGATGCGTTTATTGGTCGAGCGAATTTAACCCAAGCGAATCTTGAGGGCGCAAATTTACAGGGCGCAAATCTCACCAGTGCTATCTTAATCGGCGCAAATCTCCAGGGTGCAAATTTAGCGAATGCAACCTTGCATGGGATTAACGCCACAGGTTCGACCATGAATGATGCGGATTTTAGTAAAAGTAAGCTTAATAGTGCGAATTTAACGAATGCCAAATTGCGCGGTACAAATTTACGGGAAGCACAGCTGGCTTGGACAACTTTACGGGGAGCGGACTTAACGGAGGCAAAGTTGTTTCGGGCAAAACTTTATTGGTCCAACTTCACTGGTGCAAATTTGACACGCACAATGTTGATGGATGCGACGATGGATAAGGTGAATTTCCGTAATGCTATCCTTGACGGTACGATTTTTCCCCGCGGTGTAGATATGGTTCAGGCAACGTGAAGTTCGTCGGTATTGATTTTGGCTGGACTTCCGGCGCTAGTGGTTTGTGTCTGTTGGAGTTTTCTGTAAAAAACCATAGTTTGGCGATCGCCGCTTTTGATCTCATGCTCAATCCCGATGAAATTGTCGCTTGGGTGGATCATGTTTTGCCGCATCCTGAGGCGGGCTTAGTGGCAGTGGATGCCCCCACCATTATCCCTAATGAGACGGGCACAAGATTACCGGATCGCCTGACCCATAAATATTTTGGGAAGTACCATGCCGGCTGCTATCCCGCGAATCTCAATCGGCCGTTTGCGCCACGGACCACCAAATTAGGCTTTGATCTCGAAGCGCGGGGATTTGACCATGCACCAGCAATGACGGCACGAAAAATTGGCCGCTATCAAATTGAAGTTTTTCCCCATCCGGCGATGGTGCAGCTGTTTACCTTGGACAGAATCATTAAATACAAAAAGGGCAGGTTGGGCGATCGCCGCCGAGAATTACAGCGCTTAATGGGCTATGTTGAAACTATTTTGCCGAGCCTAGAGCCGAGCCTAGAGATTAACCAACAGTGGCACACTCTCATTGCCCCAGTGGCAACGGTGAAGGGCAGTATTTTAAAAGAAATTGAAGACCGTATTGACGCTCTAATCTGTGCCTATGTCGGAGCCTATTGGTGGTATTGGGGGAGCGAAAAAAATCAGACCCTCGGCGATCGCGCTTCTGGTTACATTATCGTGCCCGCACCTGTTAGGATTAATGACCAGCAATCATTGTGAATTTATAAAAATTTTTTCTAAATAAATCCCTATTGATATGACAGTGGCAGAAGCTCCGACAAAACAAAAAATGAAGCGCCGTGTTGTCTTTCCGTTTACTGCCGTAATCGGTCAAGATGAGATGAAATTAGCGCTCAAACTAAATATTATTGACCCAAAAATTGGCGGTGTCATGATCATGGGCGATCGCGGTACCGGTAAATCCACCACCATTCGTGCCCTAGCCGATCTTCTTCCTGAAATTGACGTTGTTGCCAATGACCCCTTTAACAGCGATCCCCACAACCCTGAGTTAATGGGAGACGAAGTTCGCCAAAAAATCGAAAATAACGAACCTATCGAAGTCGCAAAAATGAAGGTGCCAATGGTTGACCTTCCCCTCGGCGCAACAGAAGATCGCGTCTGCGGCACTATCGACATTGAAAAAGCCTTATCAGATGGAATAAAAGCCTTCGAACCCGGACTCCTCGCCAAAGCAAACCGTGGCGTATTGTACGTTGACGAGGTAAACCTCCTTGACGATCACCTCGTCGATGTTCTCCTCGACTCCGCAGCAGGCGGCTGGAATACCGTAGAGCGGGAAGGTATTTCCATCCGTCACCCAGCAAATTTTGTCTTAGTGGGTTCCGGTAACCCAGAGGAAGGCGAACTGCGTCCCCAGCTCCTTGACCGTTTTGGGATGCATGCTGAAATCCGTACCGAGCGCAACCCTGAGCAGCGCGTCCAAATCGTAGAACGTCGTTCTGAATTTGATCAAAGTCCCAATGAATTTTTAAACCAATACGACGCGGAGCAAAAAGCAGAACAAGAACGTTTGGTTCAAGCTCAGCAACTACTACCTCAAGTCAACATTGACCGTGAACTGAAGGTAAAAATCTCTGAGGTCTGTTCAGAAGCAGATGTCGATGGCTTGCGAGGTGACATTGTGACAAACCGTGCTGCTAAAGCATTAGCTGCCTATGAAGGCCGTACAGAAGTAACCGTTGATGATATTCGTCGCGTAGTGACCCTCTGTCTCCGTCACCGTCTCCGTAAAGATCCCCTTGAATCCATCGATTCGGGCTATAAAGTTCAAAAGATTGTGGCTCGCGTTTTTGGTCTCGAAGAAGACGAATAGATATCAAACTTCAAACACACGTATTAGCAGGGATTATTCAATGAATTTTCTCTGCTTTTTATCATCAGGAGAATAATACGGTTCTTCCAATGGTTTTGTTATCACTACATTTTTGGCTCTACCCTAAGCACACCAAAGTTGATACTGATCATTGACTGAACTTGAAAAACATCTTGCCAGTATGTCTTCAATAGAAGAGCCAGTAAAAACTTGATAACGCCCCTTTAAAATGTGTCGACAGAACATAATGTTTTGTTAACACACTTTTTTGGCCATTGAGACTGCAAATAAAATTAAAGATATTTTTGCGTCTTCAAATCAATAAATGTTTATGAAATTAGGTCGTGGAGTATTTGATAGATCTTTTTACACAAAAAAAAGAATTTTTTTAGCCTTAGGCGGACTATCTCTTTGGAGTGCGAGTACTTTTATTGTCGCTTATGGTTTTTATCACAGAGGATTTCAAGCAGGTTTTAGTCGAGATCTATCAGAAAGAGTAATTCAACCAACAGGTGAAATAGATTTTGAGCCGAGCTTTTCAGTAGAAGATTTGGTGGCTAATTTGGATGTTTCGGGTATGAATAGCCCATCGTCATCTTTTCAAAGTGCTATTGATATTGTTTATGAGGATCTACTCAGAGCTGTCGGCGAATATTATGAGCTTTCAGAAAAAGAAATGCAAGCTATATCCGAAAAATATCACGCGGAATACAGCGAAGACTTTGCTAATAAACACTTTGAATCCTTATCTTTGTCAAGTCAAGAACGGATAATGTCCTCTTCTAGTTTTCTCAATTTAAACTCATATTATGCCGCTGAGGATTTTCAAGCTGTTTTGATAGGTAATTTTTGTCTGGCTACGGGTATGTTATTCACTATTGTTAAGGTAGACAAAAGATACACAGCTCTTTTGAATAATGCATGCCCGTCTTTGATTAAATACGTAGTAAAACCATTAGCTGAAAATATGAAAAATCGAGGTCTAGAATCAGATCTTACAACTTACGAAAGTCGTATAGAGTCACGGACTCGATCAACAATTTTAGAGTTAGCTACGGCTCAAGAGACATTGGAGGGAAAAATATCCAAACCAGTAAAAAAAGATGTGCTCTTCGGAGCGTTGACATCAAAGCATGAGCTTGTGATAGAAGGGCTTGCAACTGTTAAAGCTGGGTTTGACTTGACAAATGTAGACTTGGTTGAATTCAAACTTGAAGAGAAAGAAATCCATGTTAAGTTACCTGATGCAACAATATTATCTGCTGATGTAGATTATGAGTCTATTTTAGAAAAAAATGGATTCTTTGCATTATTTACTGGGATAGATTCAGAAGATATAAGTACAGGTTTATCTGACTTTAAAATGTATATGAGGAACAAAGCTCTTGATGGTGGTATTTTAAGTAGAGCGGAAGAAAACGCGTGCGATACTTTGATAAATCTTTATAGTCCCATATTAAATTTACCGAATTCTGAGTTTGAATTGCTAGTTTACTATGGCGATAATCCTCAAAAGTGCACTAATGAAATGTAGTTTACTTTTCTGCTGCTCGTAGTCAGTAATTATCAATATTTGTAGGGTGCGTTAATGCAATGTAATGCGCTTTTTTTGTTTCTATTATGTTGTGCGTTACGCTTCGCTAACACACCCTACATGGACAAATTAAAATTAGATGCGACTAATTTTTAGGTCGGCAGGTTTAGCTGGGTTGCCTTCGAGTTTGATGGAACGACCGTTGGCATCAAGGTGACGCACAATTTTGTAAATTGTTTCGATCTGCTCTGACTCGCCGATTTTGCTCGCTAAATTGTCGAGGGTTAAAGCTGATTCGCTTGTTGTTACTGCATCAACAACTTTTTTTTGTAACTCAAGGACGGAAGCTGCTGCTTTTTTCCCTGCTTCTACGCCGGGTTGGTGATAGGCATTGATATTGATGAGGGACGCATAGATGGTGACGGCTCGTTCGTATAACGCAATCATCGCGCCGACAGTGCGGGCATTAACGTCCTGAATGGTGACAGTAATGGAGTCACGCCCGTTGCTGTAGAGGGCTTCTCTTGTGCCGAGCAAAAATCCTGATAAAAAGTCTCCTGCTGTTGCGCCATTTTCGATAGTGATGGACTCTCCTTGGCGATCGCCGAGTACTTCGATGAAAGTCGCGAAGAAATTTGGTACACCTTCTCGCAACTGTTGGACGTAGGCATGTTGGTCAGTGGAACCTTTATTACCGTAGACTGCAATTCCTTGATAAACCTTGTTGCCGTTGAGGTCTTCTTCTTTACCGATGGATTCCATGACGAGTTGCTGGAGATAGCGGCTGAATAGTAATAGGCTGTCTTTGTAGGGCAGGATCACCATATCTTTTTCGCCTTTACCATTGCCGGAGTAGTACCAGGACAACGCGAGGAGGGCGGCTGGATTTTGCTTCAGTTCAGGAACGCGTGTGGCATCATCCATGATCTTTGCGCCTGCGAGCATGGCATCAATATTAATGCCCTGTAGACAAGCTGCGACTAAACCCACCGCAGAGAGTTCGGAGGTGCGTCCACCAATCCAGTCGTACATGGGGAAGGTGTTGAGCCAATGTTCGGATTTTGCCACATTTTCTAGTTTGGAGTTAATCCCTGTAATGGCGATCGCGTGGGAGGAGAAATCAATTTTGTGTTTCTTGTAGAAATTTTTGACCTCCACCATGCCATTGCGGGTTTCAGGTGTACCGCCGGATTTGGAAATGACAAGAACTAGAGTCGTATTCAGACGATCTTTGAGTTTGTCTAGGGTGCGATCAATCCCTGCCGGATCAGTATTGTCAATAAAACTGATATTTAACGGTGCGTCGTTCTCAGCAAGAGCTTCTGCAACAAATTGGGGGCCTAGGGCGGAGCCACCGATACCCACGGACAAAATATCGGTAAACTTGCCACCACCGGGAGCGGTAATTTCGCCGCTGTGGACTGATTTTACGAATTTTTTGATTTTGTCGAGGGTGCTTGTAATATCTGTCTTCAGTTCTTCGTTTGGGGCAAGGTCGGGATTGCGGAGCCAGTAATGTCCCACCATTCGCCCTTCGTCGGGGTTGGCGATCGCCCCTGCTTCAATTGCTTTTATATCTTCAAATGCCTTCTCAAATTTCGGCGCTAAACGCTGCACAAACGCATCATCAAAACCCATCCGACTAATATCGACGTAAAGTTCTAGTTCGGGATGGTAGTAGAGCCAATCTTGGTAACGTTGCCAGAGTGCGGCGGTATCCATATATATATTCTCAGTCTGATTTTCTTTGATTTACGTTAAGTTTAGCTAGAGGGTGACTTCTCGTCCGTCACGATTCACATTGTTTAGTATTCGGTTCTGGGGTAATAAGTAAAGCTCATGCAGAGATTTGGACGCAGTAGCTTATTTGTAAAATTCATGGCTGTGCCGACGGTCTTTTTAGGTAATGCAACGGCGATCGCCAACCCTTTGTACCCCTCCATTAGCGATTCAGGAATCCAGGCCCTAACCCTCCATGCAGAACCCTATGATTTGCTCGGTCGCAAAATTGCCATTGGACAGGTAGAAATTGGTCGCCCCGGCAAATTTGGCTTTGATAAGCGTGCTGCTTGGCAACCCCAGCTAAATTTGTCGGAACTGTTTTATGTCGATGGCAAGGCAATTTCTGACGAAAATGTTGATGACCATGCAGCCATGGTTGCCAGTGTGATGGTGAGTAATGATAAACGGCAACTGGGAGTGGCGCCAGCGGCGCGGCTCTTTGTTTCTGCGGTGGGTTCTCTTAATGATGCGGGGCAACCGGAAGAATGTTTGGCGACCCAGCATATTGCTCGGCAAAATAGCGGAGATGTTCGAGCCATAAATTTCAGTTTCGGGGAATCTTTAGACCGGGACGATCGCCCGAATCCAGTTTTAGATGGTAATTCTTTGTTTACCCAATGTCTTGACTGGACAGCGCGGGTTTACGATGTGCTGCATGTGGTGGCGGGGAACCAAGGCAGTGGTGGTATTCCCATTCCAACGGATCATTTTAACGGCATCACAACGGCCTACACGACGCAATTTCAAGGGCAAGAGTTTAATAAAATCGACTTTGCCAATCTCAGCGACATACCAGAGGGCATTGGCAGTTCTCTCATTCGAGCTGAAATTAATGATGGCGATCGCCGCGCCATTAGTCTGGCCGCACCGGGTAGTCGTTTAAATCTGATCACCACTTTTAATAAAATTAAACGGGTCAGTGGCACAAGCTTTGCAGCGCCCCACATTACCGCAACAGTCGCTCTCCTTCAGGAATACGGCGATCGTCAAATTAAAGCCCAAGCAACAAACTGGAGTTTAGACTCGCGCCGCCATGAAGTGATGAAAGCCGTTTTACTCAACGCCGCCGAAAAACTAGAAGATCAAGGTGACGGCAAAAGGCTAGGAATGGCACGGACAATCTTTACCAAAGATAATCGCACTTGGCTGGATTCCGATGCCGCCACCAACCCTGAAATCCCCCTCAATATGCAAATGGGCACAGGTCAGCTCAACGCCCTGCGCGCCTACCGACAGTTGGCAGGAGGTCAATGGTCACCAACAGCCCCCGTTGCCAGTATCGGCTGGAACTATGACGAAATTGACCACCAAAGTTATCACGATTACCTGATCCAAACACCGTTACCCGCATCATCTTTTGTGGCGGCGACAACTGCGTGGGATCGACGCGTTGAGCTCAATGATTTAAACGACAATAATCGCTTTGATGTCAACGAAACCTTCCAAGACTTGGGTTTAAATAATCTCAATCTTTACCTCTTGCCTGCCACTAGCGACAATCTCAAGGATGCCATCTGTCACTCTGACAGTCGCGTCGATAGTGTTGAACATCTCTTTTGCCCGGTGCCAACGACGGGTCAATACAAATTGCGGGTGATGTTTGCAGATCGTGCCAATGAAAGACAACAAAATTATGGGATTGCTTGGTGGAGCGCTGGCGAAAATTACAATGCGACGGCAGAAACTCCTAGTCAGTTCCCACGTCAGTAACCATAGCCGACGTCAGAAAAATCAATGAAAAAGTTTCGATATTTTACCCTTGGTAGTCTGTTTGTTTTTGGTAGCCTTGCCGTCCCTATCCTGTGGGGCGATCGCCTCGGTAGCGTCCTTGAAGCAGCACCTTGGTTTTCTTCCTACACCACATGGGGGTCTGATGGTCGAGATGGCCGTTCTGGGCGAGATGGCCGCAACGGTATAGATGGCGTTGACCAAATAATTTATGCCGAAGGTGCCTCCCTCAGTTTTGATCTATCCGGCAGCGATGGGCGGGATGGTGACGATGGCGACCATGGTGAGGCTGCCCGTTGTCCAGTGTATTGGAGTCGGCCAGAATACAATATTTACGGTGCAGATGGCGGTAATGGTGGTGCTGGCGGCAATGGTGGACGCGGTGGCAATGGCGGTAATGTCACGATTTTTTATCAACAGCCCCAAGATTTACGCAATGTTTTTGTAGATGTGAGCGGTGGCCAGGCCGGGGCAGCGGGTCGGGGCGGCTACGGCGGTGATGGTTGCGACTGCTATGACAACTCTTGGCGTGTCAGAACCTGTGAGTGGGAAGAAAAGAAGCGCTCCGATGGAACCACTTACCGCGAAGAGAAATGTAAAACGCGTACCTACTATTGCCGCGACGGTCGTGATGGAAGGGATGGCAGAGAGGGTTTAATTGCCCAGGATGGTGTATTTGGGAAAGTTACCCTCGTTCAAAATTACACTGCCATTCCGAGCGATTCCCCTTTTAAAAGTGCGACGGTTGCTGAATTGCATAGTAGTGGGGTGATGCTCTCGAAAAATATTTGGCGTTCCCAGTCTGGTCTCCTCAGTAAATTGGCGAGTGGTTCCAAGGCTCCGAACAATTTCACGGAATATGTTGAGTTTGCGGAAGTGCCTGTCTCGTTAGTTTGGCAAGCGACTCCACCAATACAGGATTTTAGTAGTGCTCAATTTAATCTTCGTTTAGGCGATCGCCGCAACATTTCGGTAGAGCAAACGGGCGATCTCTGGCTCGATTATGATCTCAGACGTCAGGGGGAAGGTTATGAAATCGTCGTCAACAGGGCGATCGCCAAAGCAGACGCAACCCAGCTCATCCGCCAAAGTGTGAGTGGAGAAGGACGAGATCTAAAAATGACATTGGTTGATCTGGGAGAATATGCTGACTGGATCGATACCGATTTCAGAGTTGTCTACCGCACCCGTGATGCTGAGCCAGAATTTCGCGAAGGCTATACCTATACGAGTCGCTACGAAGCAGATTTAACTCCTGCTTACTTCGAGCAAAATGGCGAAGAATTTTTATTGCACCTTGGTGACTTGCCGATGAATTTTAAATATCTCCAAAGTGGCACAGGCGTAGAAATTGAAGTGATTGCGACTCGCTCTTTCGCTGACAATAGTACGACTCAAACGATTACTTGGACTGGGATTTTGCCCTAGGGGGCGATCGCCCCTCTGAAACAAGGAAATAGACCACAGTTTCCATAATGTTTGCAAACAAGTTAGAGCAGGTCATAGCGCTGTGCCAATTTCTGCGCTGCTTGACGGTGAGTGTCGACTAAATCTGGGGGAGAAAGCACCTTGACGTTACCACCATATTTCATCACCCATGTCATAAATTCGGGGATCGAGCGGGGGGGTAAGATCACTCTATAATCCACAAATTTGGGTTGCCCCGTGTCTGGATTTTTTTTGCCTCGACGAAGCTGTTGGCTGGGGTGGCGTTGTTCTGCTTCGAGGATCATACGACTAGCAGGGTGAAAGAAGCGAACTTTGATGTCTGTAAAGGGTAGTTTACCGAGTCGTTCTTGGATTTGTTCTTGTTCGTTGCCGAGGTTTAAGCCCCAGCCATTGTTTAAAAGTCTTTGGGCTTGGTTGAGATTTTCCCGCTGGGCGGCGAGTCCTCGACCTTGTTGGGTAATAATTTCACAGTAGTCTGTAAACCGATTCATACGACCAATCACAAAGCAGTGATTTTTACAGTCTTCGTAGAGGAGATACCAAGCGACGTTATAGAAAATGAGTTGGAGAGGAATCACAATATGAGTGCCTAAATGTTTGCCATTGTAGGGGGAACTATGGCGGCTGATTTCGATCGCCTGTCCTTGCCAAATGGCTTGTTCGACTGTTTTGAGGTGATGAAATAAGGTCTTGCGATATTCGCCTTGTTCCATCATGATTTCTGGGTCTGTCCAGTTAACGGGACGGTTGAGGTTTTGGCGGATGGGGTAGTCTGGGTCGGTCTGCCCAAAGTCAAATCCCCGCAGGTATTTTTGGATTTTGTTTAGGGTTTGGCGATACCGAAAGTCGCCTTGGTCGTGGGCGATCGCCCCCATACTATTTAGGGCTAGTTGGAGATCTTCTACGGTAAAAACTCCTGTGCCGAGATAGTAACCCCAGCGATACATACGGTGTTCGAGGATGCCATATTGACGCAGAAAGCTTAAGTCTTTGCGGAGTGTGGCGATCGCCGGATAGTTGGGTTTAAAGTTAATCCCTAGCTGGGCGGCAATCTCCTGCCATTTTTCGCGGACTTCAGCAAGGGCATTGTGATGTTCTATCTTTTCGCCCCAACTGTCGGGGTCTGGACAACCGACACCGGGATAACGCACCATCACGGCGATCAAGATCAATAGGCGTTCCAAGCTTTTTTGATCGGAGTAGGAATGTGACTGGGAAACTTTGGGCATGGCTTGTGCAGCAGCAAGTTAGTTCATTGTCCATAAAAAGCCGCTATTTTGACATCGCGATCAATGCTTATCTGACCTAGGTTTGCCGTTTTTGATTGAGATTGGGTTTTACGAGACTTTTGGGTGGAGGTCTTGTTTGAATAGGGACGTAGTTCTAACGAAAGGTGTTGGGAGATGAATCAAAATCTCGGTTGTCTCAGGTTTTTTATGGCGACCTTTGTTGCAGTAGGAGGAATCTCCCTCGCTGTCAAAATCTATAACAGCGGCGAACAAATCTGTGATTATCAACGTTGTTATCCCGATCCAGCGGCGAAGATGATTAGCCGTTTTGTGGGAGCCTTTTCCCTCGGTCTTGCAGGTTTGTTCCTGCGTTCAGATGTCTGATGTGTGGAGACTTGGGCAACAATTTTTTTTCTCGAATTTTCTCTAAAACTATCTTTCTCGAAAAACTATTGATGGGGAATACAGCGATGTATTTAGCAAAACGCGGCATTTTTGTACGCAATAGTGCGGCGGCGATCGCCAACGGAGGAATTACCTTAGTGATTCTCTTGATTGCCCCGTTAGGTTTAGCGGCAGTGATCATGAATACCTTATTAGTGATGGGGTCAACCTTTGTAGTTTGTGGCGTAATGGACGGCATTACGATCTGGTTGCTAAAAGGGGGAAATCCAGTTCAGATGTCGGCAGCGCGGCGACGCGGCGATCTCTATCCACCAGACCCCCATTCCGATCTTGACCCGCCCCGTCGTTCGGAGCGATGAAAACCCTCTACGTATCTGAGCAGGGCTGTTATGTCCGCCTCAAACACGAGTTTCTGGAAGTATGGCAGCGGGAAACTTGTCTCGCTCAGGTACAGTTACCACTTTTAGAGCAGGTGCTGATTTTTGGGCAATCCCAAGTGTCGATCCAAGCAATGCGGGCTTGTCTGTGGCGGGATATTCCTATCGTTTTTCTTTCGCGGTTGGGGTATTGCTACGGGCGGGTGATGGCGGTGGAACGGGGTTATCGTCAGTTGGCGCGGTATCAGCAGGGGCTTTCGGTAACAGAAAAGCTCTCAGTGGCTCGTTCGCTCGTGGCGGCGAAGGTTCACAATTGTCGGGTGCTGTTGTTACGACAGAACCGGAAATATCCGACGGCGATTTTGACTTTATCGATTTCAACGCTCCAGCATCTGCGATCGCAAATACTAGCAGCAGAAACAACGGAGAGGTTAATGGGGTTAGAAGGAGCAGCAGCAGCGAGTTATTTTTCGGCCTTTGGGGAATGTCTGCGCAATAGCGATTTTTGTTTTGTGAGTCGTTCCCGTCGCCCTCCTCTCAATCCGGTCAATGCGCTCCTCAGTTTTGGTTATCAGGTGCTCTGGAATCATTTGTTGGCGTTGGTCGAAATTCGGGGGCTTGATCCTTATCAAGCCTGTTTACATCAGGGGTCGGAACGTCATGCGGCGTTAGTTTCTGATTTGATCGAGGAGTTTCGTGCTCCCTTGGTGGATGGTCTGGTGTTGTATTTGATTAATAAAAAGGTGATTTCTAGTGAGGATTTTGTGTATCGAGATGGGGGCTGTTTTTTAAATAGTGCTGGGCGCAAAATTTATTTGTCTGCATTTGTTCGGCAAATGGAGGAGGTGATTAATGTTGGAGATGAAAGGGAGATGCGTTGGCATTTGTTAACGACACAGGTACGAGCTTATCAAAATTTTATTTATCAACCAGTTAATGGTTATGCTCCCTATCAAATCCGTTAATTTTCTTCTGATACCTGATACCTGATACCTGCTCAAATGTTTTATCTTGTTGCCTATGATATTTCTGATAATAAGCGTCGTAAAAAGATTGCTGATTTGTTAGAAGGTTATGGGTGTCGGGTGCAATTTTCTGTGTTTGAATGTCGTTTGTCAGTAAAAAAATATGGGGAACTAAAACAACGTTTGCGGCGATATTATCGGGAGGAAGAACAGGATAGTTTACGGTTTTATCCGATTTCGGGTCATACTTTGGGGCAGGTGGAAATTTGGGGCGAACCGCCGTTGCTCATGCCGCCTTCTTCAACGATTGTTTAGCGATTGATCGCCATAATGGCTGAAATGGCTATTCTTTTATTTGAACGCTCGATGTTAAGTGCTGTAACGCTTTCAGGGGGTTTTTGTTGACTTGTTTGGAGAGTTTTCGTTATGATTTGGCTATCGGTCGCAAACTGCTTCTGGAGTTCGCTCCGGCAAAAGGTTTGACAGACTAGGGCTTCTCTTCACCTGAGAAGTTAATAGATTGGAAACTCGCCTAGGGTAGCTCTCGATAAGTGGGGAAGTCCCCTGCTTCTCTTCACCTGAGAAGTTAATAGATTGGAAACTGTCTTCGTAGTGACCAGTGCTTTGATTAAACACAGGCTTCTCTTCACCTGAGAAGTTAATAGATTGGAAACTTATTACATGTTGTTCAAGATGCAAAGCGCATCCAAGCTTCTCTTCACCTGAGAAGTTAATAGATTGGAAACACTCTGTATACTTAAAGTAAGCTAATGTCTGCCATAGAGCTTCTCTTCACCTGAGAAGTTAATAGATTGGAAACTGAGAGGGCTCATGTGTGGGTTCAAAGAAGTCCCAGAAAGGAAGCTTCTCTTCACCTGAGAAGTTAATAGATTGGAAACATCAGCAAGAATCTCAGCGTTAACCTCGATTGCAGGAAGAGCTTCTCTTCACCTGAGAAGTTAATAGATTGGAAACTCCACCCAAAGCGCCACCTCCCTCATATCCAATGAGCTTCTCTTCACCTGAGAAGTTAATAGATTGGAAACTTTCGAGGAGACTCTCCAATCTCGATAATTTCCGTGCTTCTCTTCACCTGAGAAGTTAATAGATTGGAAACTGATACTTTAATATCCCATCTTCGATGAGGATATAGTTGCTTCTCTTCACCTGAGAAGTTAATAGATTGGAAACCAACAGCATAGATACCCCCTTTTTGTACAAATGATTCAGGGCATTGCTTCTCTTCACCTGAGAAGTTAATAGATTGGAAACCCCGCATGGGGTTGTCCAGTTAAAAGAGGCTTCAGAAGCCGAAATGCTTCTCTTCACCTGAGAAGTTAATAGATTGGAAACAAGTCAGGCGACAACTCTTCGTAAGTATTCTTATAGCTTCTCTTCACCTGAGAAGTTAATAGATTGGAAACGTGGTTTATGTCGAAGTTGTGGCTTCCTTCGTTAAAGCTTCTCTTCACCTGAGAAGTTAATAGATTGGAAACGCCCAAACCGAGCCGCAAGACGAGCCCCCCGAAAGGCTTCTCTTCACCTGAGAAGTTAATAGATTGGAAACGATTTGGGTTTGATAGGGTTCGCAGCCAGCCTCTACGCAGCTTCTCTTCACCTGAGAAGTTAATAGATTGGAAACATTGCATGTAGAAGTAGATGAGCTGGCTTTCCATAAAGCTTCTCTTCACCTGAGAAGTTAATAGATTGGAAACAGTATACAGAGTTAGCCCCTACTTTGAAGTTACAATGTTTGCTTCTCTTCACCTGAGAAGTTAATAGATTGGAAACTTAACTTTAGAATTGGCACCGGCTTGTGCAGCAAGAGCTTCTCTTCACCTGAGAAGTTAATAGATTGGAAACGCATAGGTTTGCATGAGACCATGAAACTCGACGGCGCTTCTCTTCACCTGAGAAGTTAATAGATTGGAAACTGGTATACCAAGTTCTTAAGAGACTTAGGAGTAACAGCTTCTCTTCACCTGAGAAGTTAATAGATTGGAAACTTAGCTAGGTTAACTGCGTCTGGATTGGAAGCTTTAGCTGCTTCTCTTCACCTGAGAAGTTAATAGATTGGAAACTAATTTGTTCCGGACAGCTAAGTTGACAAACTCCCAAGGCTTCTCTTCACCTGAGAAGTTAATAGATTGGAAACATTGTTTAAAAATCATCTATGTGTGGTTGGATGATTCGAGCTTCTCTTCACCTGAGAAGTTAATAGATTGGAAACCGTATACTAGAACAATACCCAGAGAATCATCATTGGTGCTTCTCTTCACCTGAGAAGTTAATAGATTGGAAACATCAATAAGAGCGGCTTGGTCACGCCCTTTAGCATAGCTTCTCTTCACCTGAGAAGTTAATAGATTGGAAACTCTTTAATTTGAGGGATTTTCAGTCCCCCCAATTTCGGCTTCTCTTCACCTGAGAAGTTAATAGATTGGAAACTTAGCAATTCAGACACGTTCGGCTTCCCTCCCCACAAGCAGCTTCTCTTCACCTGAGAAGTTAATAGATTGGAAACGCATCTACTGATATCGGTTGGGCTAATGCCCCCGTGCTTCTCTTCACCTGAGAAGTTAATAGATTGGAAACATTTCTCAATCAACATCCGAACGCTGTCCATGTCTAGTGCTTCTCTTCACCTGAGAAGTTAATAGATTGGAAACCCAAAGTAGATGGAACTCTGCCAAACGTGCACGTAGCTTCTCTTCACCTGAGAAGTTAATAGATTGGAAACAAAAATCGTCGCCTTCTGGGGAGATTACGCAGTGGGGCTTCTCTTCACCTGAGAAGTTAATAGATTGGAAACGAAGATTAGATAGTATATTTTGTTGACTGATCTAATAAGCTTCTCTTCACCTGAGAAGTTAATAGATTGAATACTTATCAATGCAATACTCAATACAAAATGATCGCCCTCCGAATTCCATCAAAAGGCGATCATTTTTATAGTCATTTGTGGGTGGCGCGACTCCCTGTAACTCCCTCTGCCTTCGGCATCTCCCCCAAGGGAGAAAGGGCACGTATTAGTCTGGACGGCGATCGTGCGTCAAGTCTTGAAAACAAGCCTCTAAGTCAGTGCTAGATTCTAGGAGAAAAAGGCGATATGCGATGTCCTACTCCTCTAATTGATTTGGTGGAAGGTCTTGAAAACAAGCTGCTAAGTCAGTGCTAGACTCCAGCGCAAATAGGCGATCGCCGAGAATTTCTAACTGCTCTAGAGATAACTCCCGTACCTGTGGCTCAAACTCTGGGAGGGCATCAGGAAAACGGCGATCGATAAACCGCAAAACTAACTTACAAGCCTCTTCCTGCCGACCTCGTCCAAGACCTTGTTCGAGACCTTGCTCAAGACCTTGCTCAAGACCTTCCTGTCGACCTTGTTGTAAACCCTTTGCTAGACCCTCCTCCATCCAAGAAGTCGTGAGGCGCAAAACTCGTTCCGCCTCTTGGGGTTGGATTTTTCGGAGTTCCTGCTCGAATATCTGTTGTTCAGCCATATTCAACCTCAGATAAGTGTCCACAAAACTTGATAACAGATGAGTCCTTGCTGGGTCTAAATTTAGCGTCGTGATCATCCGTAAACATTCTAACTTCACCCTTGGGCGTTCCTCCGGTGTAAAGTTCATTTTCGCCATGAGAGCAGCGGCGGCAGGGTTGTCCTGTCGTAAAAAATCCCGCCAGTTTAAACGCTTGAGTTGGATTGTCTGGAAAGTAAAGCGCAAAACTTCCTTAAACTCAAACCCAACTGTAAAAATCTCTGGCTCTGGACGGCGGGGGCGATCGTAAGAAAACAACCCAATGGGGTAAATCGGGAAACGATATTTTTCGTAGAGTCGCGCAAAATAGAGAAACATCCGCTCCGCAAAGTCCCGTTGGGCAGTGGCTTGATTTTCGACATGGATCAAAAAACAGGTATCTTGACCCCGAAACCGCAGCTTGGCAAGGATATCGACATTACGTCGTTTTTCACCCTCTAGGTCGTTAAAAACCTCTTGGGTGAGAAATTCTAAGGTGTCTTGCTCTGCTGCTTGGGCAACCTCCGGTGCAAAAAGTTCCAGAAATTCCCACAGGAATGTGGTGAGCAGTTCCTTAAATAGCAGGTCGTGATCGATGGAGGGTTGCATCATAGTGGTCAATATAGCAGGCGATCGCCGTCCCGCCTTACCCAAGTTTTTTGGATAAATCAAGTAAAAGACTCTATTTTCAAAATCAATCTTCAGTCATTCATAAAAGTCATATCTTTAAGGTTTTGTCCTTGCAGCAAGAGCTGATTTAGGCTATTTTCTCAACCTTTCAGCCAGCCCAAAAGTTTAGACGATCCATAAGATTTAAGAATAATAAAGAATTTTTTTTAAATATTGTCTTTTAGAAGATATTTATGGGCTGGCACTCCTATGATGTCAGAGACACATCACGAAATTGGGTAAGAAGGACTGTGGCAGGGAAAG
Source organism: [Limnothrix rosea] IAM M-220 (assembly GCF_001904615.1). Taxonomy (NCBI): domain Bacteria; kingdom Bacillati; phylum Cyanobacteriota; class Cyanophyceae; order Chroococcales; family Geminocystaceae; genus Picosynechococcus; species [Limnothrix rosea] IAM M-220. The sequence continues at coordinate 12,166 of NZ_MRBY01000032.1, read as the reverse complement.
CATATTGGCAAGCAAAAATTTGGGGATTGTTACATGACCCTGCCCTGAAAGCACTGCATAAAAATTCTGGTCGCGGTGAAGAGGGTCCTTGGACAAAACTTGCCTGTATGGAGGGTTGGGCATCGCCTAAATCCAGTGAACAGAAAAAAGCGTCCGACCTCAATGGGACATGGTTAGACCATGTGGGTTTGAGTGATCTGATTGCGTCGGCGAGTGATCGCGGCATTATTCACTACATCGGTTCTTCTGTGGACTATGGCATAGAGGGGTTGGAGTTATCGCACCTATTGTCTGGGGAGAAGCTGCCGCTACGAATGCAACATCATGATGAAATTCTCGGTCAGGGCGATCGCCATGCTTATTTAAACCAAGCCGAAGCCGATTTTATCGATCAAATGCCCGCAGAGATCTGCGACGATCCCGATGCTGCCCAAGTCTGTTTCTGGTGGTTATGGCGCTGTTTACCCCAAGCCGTTGCCGATCAATTTGGCGCAGAAAGCTTACTCATGCCAGCGGAAACCCGTTTACCCGATGGCTCAATTTGGAGCCATGCCAGTATGACGGCGGCGATCGCCGGAGCCTTAGCCGGATATGACACCGAGCCTGAAGACATCCCAAAAGGCGCTAGAAATATCCCCAAATCCCATCCCCACTTGGCAGTATTCACCTTTAGCCCAGTACAGGAACTCATTAAAGCCAGCCGCAAAATGAAGGACTTTTGGGCAGGGTCATGGATTCTGCATTACCTTTCTGCCAAGGTCTGCTGGCGACTTGCCCATAAATACGGCGCAGATTGTTTTCTTTATCCCAGCCTTTACGGCCAACCCCTGATCGACCATTGGCTACGGGATAAATATCCTGATTTTGCCCCGTGGATTTCTGCTCCGACAGATCGGCAACTCCTCACCGCAGGGTTTCCCAATGTGATTATGCTGGTGTTGCCAGAAGAAAAAGTAGCGGCAGCAATGCAATCGGCGAAGAATCATCTCTTTGATGCGTGGCGGGAAATTGCCAAGGAAGTACTGGCAGAACTCCAAGACAATCGCTATTGGCAGAAGCACCTAAAAGCAACCGATCCCAGTTGGCAAGGTTGGCTCGATGCCCAGTGGCAAACCTATTGGAGTGCCGTGGCGATCGGGGATAAAAAGAGTGAGTTTAAGAGTGTGGGAATACCAGCCCAGACCGATGAAAAGAAGACAGACTTAGAGAAGTGGATTGATCAGCAAAACAAAGCATTTAATGCAGATTTGTTTCAACCCGCAGAAAGAGAATTTTTTGAGCAGGCGATCGCCTTATTTACAGAACAGCGTAATCGCAGCTATGCAGGCAGTTTAAATGCCGGATCATGGTGGGCGAATATCTTTGGGCAAACGCGCCTCGCCTTGAATACCGTTAAAAACGCCCGTAACTGGAAACTGCCCACCGCCTTCGGCACAAGATCGACGATTTCCGGCTTAGGCTCCGTGGTTCACCCCCAAGGCAATGGCAAACATCGCGACTGGCTCACCGAAAAAGATGCTTCAGATTTGTGGGAGCATGATGCAGGTTTATTTGACGGTATTGAGCAACTTAATGCGACAGAGACTGTTAAGCGGGCTTTAGAGAAAGTTCTACCTAAAATTTTAGGCTTGTCAGATGAAGAGCAGATTGCAGCTTCTTATCCTGACCTAACCTCTGGGGTGGCAGGCTATCTCAATACGGGTGGCGATCGCCAATACTTTGAAACGGTCTGTGAAAAGATTTACGAGGAATTGCCTTGGACAAAAGCAGTCATCCGCGAAATGCGCAATAAATGGGGCATTCCAATCATAGATAAGCAACCCCAAAAATATCATCCTCGTTTGCTCAATGCTGGTTGGTTAGCAGAAGACCTTGATACAGATGAATTAAAGCAATTAAAAAAACAGCTACGACAGGCAAAGCAAGAAAAAAATGACTCAGAAACTAGCCGACTAAAGCGTGAAATTCGCGCCTTGAAACGTCAGTGCCGCCAGAATCTACAGAAAATCATTGATAAGCACTATCCCAACAATAATCCAGCCAGTTGGTACGTCTTAGCCGCCGGAGATGGGGACGGGATGAGCGACTGGTTAAAGGGAACCAAGATGGAAGCTTACAAAGAATATTTTCCGAAAGCCCTAAATGTTCCCGATGATTTAAAAGAGACATTTGATAAATTTAGGGACGAAACAAAACGGATGGGACCCGCCACCCACAATGCTTTGAGCCGTGCTTTACTTGATTTCTCTAATCAACTTGCGCCCTATCTCACTGAAGAACGCTATGCCGGACGGTTGATTTATAGCGGTGGTGATGATGTCCTTGCCTACACCAATCTCTGGGAATGGGACAAATGGCTCTGGGATATTCGCCAAGCTTTTCGTGGTGCAGAGGATGACCAAGGGGAATTTGAGAATAAAGGTGATTATTGGCAGTCTGATCGGTTTGAACGTCCCCTATTCACCATGGGGGGAAATGCCACCATTAGTTTTGGTTTAGTAATTGCTCACCATTCTGTTCCGTTGGCGATCGCCCTTGAAAATCTCTGGGAAGCCGAGGAAGGAGCTAAAGATCATGAATATGAAGATAAGGAGAGAAGAAAACAGAAAGATGCGGTGCAGTTGCGAGTGATTTATAGCAACGGCAACATCCTCAAAGCGACTTGCAAATTTGATACGTTCAAAACATGGCAAAAATTACTCACTATTGAAGAGATTGAACCCTCGACTTTTGAGACGACAGCTACGCTATTAGAACAACATCCGATTCCAGTCTATGAAGCCATTGAGCCTTGGGTTAATGCCTTTACGGAACGGCGCAGTAACCTAAGCGATCAGCAGAAAGTTCGCGTAAGGACTGATTTGAAGGATTTCCTAAAAGCTCTATGGGTTACAACGGATAAAAATGATCGCGCTCAAGAAGCCAAAAACTGGCTCAAGGCAGCAGCTTTTAATCTGCGCAATCGAGATATCAAACTAGGGGGGATAAACCATGCAACTGCTTACTCGTAAATTTACAACCCAGCAGTATCACCAAATGGCGAAGACAGGGATTTTTGATCCCCAAGAAAACCTAGAACTGATCACAGGGGAAATTATCACCATGTCACCCGTTGGCTTTCGCCATGCCTTCGTTACGAACTATCTCACTAATTTCTTTCCCCGTAATCTCGGCGAACAGGCGATCGTCAGTACCCAAAATCCCATTAATTTAGGCAATGAATCTGAACCTCGACCTGATGTCGTTCTCTTGCGGCCTCGAGAAGACTTTTACGCTACTCAGTTACCAACTGCCGCAGATATTTTATTGCTCATTGAAGTTGCCGATACAAGTTTGACCTATGACAGAGAGATAAAAATTTCTCTTTATGCTCAACATCAAGTCCCTGAAGTTTGGTTAATTAACCTATCTCAAAAACAACTAGAGTGTCACACAGAAATTCAGAACAATACCTACCAAAAAACTAAGATATATCAGCCACACCAGTCAGTCTCTTGTCTTACTTTCCCAACATTAGAACTGAATCTCGATAAACTTTTCACTTAATTATTCAAGTATGTATTGGTATACATTAACCCCTCTAGATATCTTGCTTCTCCGCGATGCAAAACCCTTTATCCCCGGTGAACGCGCTTGGGCTGGTAGTGTTTTTCCGCCGAATGGTCATACTCTTGCTGGGGCAATTAGAAGCCTATTACCCCAAGATCAAAAACTGAGTCTTATCGGTAGTTTATTTGCCTACGATAAAACCCTTTATTTTCCTCGTCCCCTCGGTTTTTTCAGCAGTAAACCCATGTTTCCCCTCAGTTGGCATCCCGAAGATAGTGCCCTCAGAACTCAAATGCTTTGGGATACGTCTCAACCTGCTCCTTTGGCAACAATTAAGCCTGTAGATAAGAATGAAGGAGATAAAGAAGAGAAGAAGTTTCGTTCTTGGTTGCCTGCGAATGTCATCGAAGCTTATTTAAAAACGGGTGAAATTGAAGATCATGACTGGCTAGAAGATAAAACTATTGATGGTGAAAAACAGCCTTGGGAAATGGAAAGTCGCCCCCATAATTCCATTGAAAAAGGCGATCGCCAAGTTAAGGATGCAGATGGCTATTTTGTGGAAAATGGGATTCGCTTGAAAAAGGGCTGGAGTTTGGCGATCGCCCTTGATGCCCCAACTCACCAACACCTGCAAACATTACCGAAACCCTTAACTGTCCGCCTCGGTGGGGAAGGCCATCGCGTGATTCTCGAACATTGTCCAGACTTAGATCAACAATGGCAAGGGATTAAGAATATTTCTGATCAGAATGTGAATAAAAAAGGGAGGGCGATCGCCTACCTCATGACCCCCGGTATCTTTGAGCGACCCCAAGGCAAAAAATCAGTTTGTCGCCCTTACCCATGGGAATGGAAACTCAGCCATAACAAAGATGGGCAATTTGTTAGTCTTGCTACCGAAAAGGCGATCGCCATCAGTCCTCGAATCCAGCTTAAAAAAAATGGCAAAAAAAGTAGCATTCCTGCCCCCCAAGTCTTTGCCGCTCCCCCCGGAACTCTCTACTACCTAGAAGAACCAGAGGAGACACAGCACAAGCGAACTCAGCAGATCCAACAATTTGGTTATTCCCATCTCCTCTGGGTGAATGTAGAAAATAAAAATTTGAGAAGAGAAGAAGATAAAAACTGAAAAAAAGCACCATCAAAAATTCTATCTCCTTACCTCCTGACTCCTTATCTCCTAACATCCCTGTCTCCCTGCTCATCACCGAGCCACCAATAGATTGACTACTCACTTTACTTTCAATAAAAATGTCTGATTTTCGACTTGGTTATCTTTACAGCCTCGCCCCAATCCATTGTGGTGGTGAAGGCGATCTCGGTAACATTCTTGATATTGTGCGGGAAGCGCATACAGATTTCCCTTATATTCCCGGCTCATCTTTGCGGGGTAGTATTCGCAATGATCTGGCTGCCTCAGACCCTAATGCCGCCGATATTTTGTTTGGGAAAGAACTCAGTGGTAGTGATCAAATGGGAGTCCATCAAGTATGGTTTGGTGATGCGCGGCTTCTTTGGGTTCCCATGCGTACCATGTCCCTCAATGGGCAACAAGATGTTTTTACATGGGTGAGTTGTCATTCTTTGATCAGAGATCACGCCATTTGCGCCCAAAAAACCTATCCTGATTTTCCGGCTCATGCCGTTGGGACAAGAGCTGGCAGGTTTATTGTTGCGGATGCTCAGATCAACGTTTCTCCAATGAATGATGATCAAAAGAAAGTTGCTAATCTAGCGACTAAGTTCCCAGATCGATTAGGTAAGGCAGTTCAGAAAACGTGGCAAGACAACCGTATTGTTCTGTCAGATAGCGATTTTTGTACCTTGATGGAGCATTCATTGTGGACGCAAATCCGCAATAAAATTCAAGACTCCGATGATGGCGCTAATCGAGAAGGCTCCGCAGAGGTTTTTTGGACAGATATTTGTATTCCAAGAGATACAATTTTCTATTTTTCTTGGGGCTATAACGTCCTCCAAAATCAGTCTTTAACAAAACAACATCACCAACAGTTATTAGACATTGTGCAAGGACTAATTCAAGTGGGTGGTCAAGCGAATGTTGGTCGTGGTTGGTTACAGTCGTGGATTGCTCAACCCAACTCTCCTGTCTAATTGTGATGCTTAAATACTTGATTTTTTAAAGGAGATAAAACAATGTCGGAAATGAGTCTTAAAGCCTATGACCATATTCAAGGCTATTTAACTGATCGTCACCAAGCCACGATTAACCAAGAGGATTTAAACGCCATTTTGCGCCTTTCCCAACATTTGCGGGTGTTTGGATTGTTATCTGCAGTAGGGTATATCAATCAACAAAATGCCCAAGGTGGACAGGTAAGAGAGCGTACAGTTCCCTCTTGGAAAAGTCTTTTGGTTCAGCAACTTGAATTAAATCAAGGGACAACTGCAACAGCCTTGATGGCTCATGTCATCGAGTTGCAGAGGAATCAGCCAGCACAATATTTAGCACAGTGGCGGCAGTCAATGGTGATGAGTAAGCATTGGAATTTTTGGGCGCGGGCTTGTGCCAGCAATTAATTAACAAGACGAGATTTTTTATGTATACACAAACTTTGCTGGCAGATTTGTTAGCAGAACAACACCAGCAACGGGGGCAGGCTGATCTATTAAAAAAAGGTCTTTTTACCCTGAATGGACGGGCTAAGGTCGGGTCTTTTCCTCACCCAGATGTAGAAACTCTCGTGTCAGCGGGTGAACCCTGTGGAAGTTGGAAGTCCAGTCAAGGTCGTCCAGAAGATAAGCGGAATGTAGGGGAAAATCTCCAACGTTTACCGACTTTACCGCTCAATGGTTATATTCCCGGTTCTTCCATTCGGGGTTTAGTGCGTTCATGGGCGAAGCAACATCCTGATATTTATCCTCAGATGGTGGCATTGTTAGGCGAACAAACAGGTGATGAAATCAAAGCTGGAAAAATCGAATTTTTAGATGCTTGGCCGCAACAGCCCACACGCTTAACGCTGGATATTGTTAACCCTCAAGAAAATTTTCAAGTGTTGCATCAAGGGCAAAGTACTCCTCTCTCCCATTACACCTTTGGTGATGGTGAACCGATTCAGTTTGAGGTTGCGATTCGGGGTATTCCTAATCGGGCAACACCGGAGGATGTAGTAACAGTTTGGGGTTGGGTTGAGCAGGCATTAACTTTGTCTGGGGTTGGTAGTCGGACTGCTTCGGGTTATGGAGTGGTAGAGCGACACGATGTTACGCCCAAATCTCTACCCAACTATGCCAAGAAAGTTCTGAGTTTTGATTTGTTTAGTCAGGGTTGTTATGGTGTTTCGACTCAGAGAGGAACAGAGGAGTTACGCCCTTCTCATTGGCGCGGTTGGTTACGATCGTGGACACTGCGGTTTTTATTAGGGGTAATGTCCCAACAGAATGCCCAAAGGACATTGGCTGAGTTGTTTGGTTCAATTGAGCCAGAGACTATTAAAGGTTGTGTCTCAATCAAAGTGAAACCCGGTAATGTTTGGGGCGATCGCAGTTCTGATCAACCTCGTTTTTTCCGTTGGTCAGGCAAGTTAGAAATTCACGCTCCTAAAGATGTTTTGCCGATTATTTTACCCATTGTTCGAGTGGCAGCAAGTGTGGGCGGCGTAGGGCGAGGCTGGCGCAGACCATTGCATATTTTCACGATGAATAATGGGCGTACTGCGGCTCGTGGTTCTTTTTTGAAACTAACTCACCGTCGTCGAGATCCAAACTCTACTCAATGGAGAACTGTTAACTATTTACTACCTCCCCATAGACCTCAAACTTGGCAAAATCTTTATCAAAGTTGGCTGGATAAAGTGCAGGAAAAATGGGGCGATCGCCTGCAAATCGGCGTGAATGACAACCTTGAAGGGGAAGTTTTCTCTCCTACAACTTGTGCCATATATATGCTGCCGGGTCCTGATGATGAACCTGTAGATTTTCAAGAATTAGAGTGGCAAGAAGATAGAGCTACAGAAACCCGTGGTGATGCCATGTATCTGGTGTATCTGGAGAGGCAGCCGCGTAACTATAAACGTAATCCTGCTTTAGGTGGTAATGCAGGTCGTGGTAGTGCGCATTGTTCGTGGGTTTCTATTCGTCGCTATGGTTTCCGCCATCCTGATGATGAGATTGGCACAGATTGTACAGAGATTGCCTGCCTGTTTTTAGGGGGAGCACAAACTCAGAATAATCATGTTCGGTCTCGGTTTTTACGAGATTTACAACGCTCTGAAGGCCGTATTCATTTATTTGGTCAATAAATTATTGATGGAAATTAATTAGCGATGGATATTTTAATTATTACTGTGGGTACTCGTCAGATTGGCTGGAAGTGCAAAGATAGCATTATTCGTTGCTTTGGGGCTGATGGCGATCGCCTCCATCCTCCCCATATTGATGAACTGTATTCAGAGCTAAATCTCGAACGGGGTAGCCACGAACCCGGCATAAATTGGGGGGTGCGTCATCTAGGAGAAACTTATTATCAGCATTGTCAAACAGAGCTGGGGGGAGATTTTAGTGCAGTTCAACTGCTCATGGATGGAAAAATTATTCGTGATTTGGTCGCAGATGGGCTGAAAACAGTTATTCTCTGGGCGACGAATCAGCCTGAAACTGTACCGTGGAAATATCGTTCGGCGGATACATTATGGCTCGCTCGCTTGATGGAATCGAAAATCCAAGTAGACTTTCCAGATCTGCAAGTAGATGTCATTGATACAGAACTCAACATCATGGAGAGGAAGAAAGTCTATGAAGAATTACAGGAAATTGTCCTGCCCCTAGCGCTAGAACAAACAAATAGTCCCCAGCCACATCAAAACCTTCAGGTTGCTATCCAAACTAAAGGCTGTGCTCCGGCGATCGCCAATATTGTAGATATTTTTTCGGGTACATTAGTCCGACAATTTGAAGTTTTTAAGGTCACCCCCGAAGAACCAAAGGATAATTATCCGGAAGGCGATCGCCGCGCTAAGTTCTCAGAGAGAATAGACGTTATCACAGTCAGTGAGTACTTTTGGCATTTAGAAAAAGATCGTATTCAGCGGTCATGGAAACAGGGAAATTTTGCAGAGGCTCAGACTTTGCTGACGGCTCACCAAAGTAAACTCCTGACCTTGTATGAGTTGGCCGGGCATCTAAATCTCGCTCGCAACCGTGAGGTAGCGCGAATTTTCACAAAAAAATATCTAGGGCAATGGCTTGCTGATGAAACAACGGTAAGAATGACAGGGACTATTAAACGGGATATGTGGGAAAAAAAGCGCCAAGCCATTAGCAATGATGATTACCAAAAATTATGGGAAAGCACCTTTCTCTTGAATATTGAACTAAACCTTGGTTACTTTACTGCGGCTTTTTTCTTATTTGCCCAGTTGATCGAACAGCTTTTATTTAAACGGGCAGATGAGGAAAAATGGATTGATAAAGGCTTAATCAAAGTCCGCAGCGATTGGGATTGGTCTAGGGGGACATATAATCCCAAAAGCACAGAGCTTGTGGATGCTCTCACAAAGGTTCTGCCATCCAACAATACTTCACAGGAAAGAATCAACGCCCTTCATAATATTCGGATATTGCGCAATAACGTGACGCACAAAAATATACCAGTGGATAATCTTCAGACCTTTGCCCAGGCCATTTCCCTCAATAATCCGGCAGCGGCGACGAAACCCCAAGTGTTTAATCGTTGTCTCGAAATTTTGTGCTGGACGTTAAAAAATCCAGAGGAAGTGAATCAACAAACATTGCTTGAGTCAGTATTTTTATGGGGCATTGAGACTTTACAATCCACTAACTAAACGAAAAAAATTCGAATAAGAGATAAGAAGACTCTTGCGACAACGACTAAACCTGCAATCGTTGCTTATAAAAGATCCTGAAGAATGACTTTATTCACCCAGCATATGGAGGCGATGTAAGCCTGCGTACAAACCATTTAGTTCTAGCAGTTCATCGTGATTACCTGTTTCGATGATTTCGCCCTGTTTGAGCACAATAATTTTATCGACATCTCGGATCGTGGAGAGGCGGTGGGCAATAATAATTGCGGTACGGTCTTCGAGGAGTTGTTCTAGAGCGGATTGAATTAAAGCTTCTGTACCGACATCAAGGCTAGCGGTCGCTTCGTCTAATACCAAAATTTTTGGATCACGGATGGCAACCCGCGCAAAGGCTAAAAGTTGTTTTTGTCCACCGGAAAGGTTTGTGCCGCGCTCCCGCAGTGCTGTGTTGTAGCCCCTCGGTAATTCTTCAATTAGGGCATCGACATTGGTAACCTGGGCGGCTCGCTGGACTTCTTCAAAGGGGTAATCTTCGCCTAGGGTAATGTTACGTTGAACATCGCCTGTAAATAAAAAGCTTTCCTGCAAAATAACGCCCACATGACGCCGCAATTCCTGCTGGGGAATGTCGCGAATATCAACGCCATCAACTAAGATTCGCCCTTCGGTAGGTTCGTAGAGACGGCAGAGTAGGCGGATAATGGAGCTTTTGCCTGCGCCAGTGGGGCCAACGAGGGCAATTTTTTCACCAGATTTTATTTTAAAGTTGAGGTTTTTGAGGACGTACTCGCCGGGTTTGTAGCCAAAGGAAACGTTATCAAAAATAATTTCGCCAGAGGCCTTTTCTCCGAGGTTTGCCGCGTTTAGGGAATCTTGATCGCGGTCTTTAATTTCAATGGGCTGGGACATTAATTCGTTAATGCGCTCGATCGCCGTAAAGCCCGACTGAAACATGGTGAATTTGTCGGCAAACTGACGTAATGGATTAAAAAGCCTTTGGGAATAGAGAATAAATGCTGCGAGAACACCAAAGCTCAGGGTGTCTTGGTAAATAAACCAGCCGCCTAGCCATAACACGCCGGCGATCGCCACGAGTGCGATCCATTCCAGAGTGGCTGAGACAGCCGAGTCATGGAAAATGGTGGTATTGACGGCATCACGATAACGGTCATTCACCGAGCGGAACATCTCAGCATTTAATTTTTCACGGCGGAAAAGTTGCACCACATTAATCCCAGCAACATTTTCTTGGAGCATGGCATTCATTTGAGACAGCTCTTCGCGGGCTTGGTAGTTGGCTTTACGATATTGCGCCTGAAAGTACACAATCAAAAATGCGACGGGAACCAACATTAAGATCAACAGGCTGGCAAGCTGCCACTGCAACGCAAAAATTGTGCCGATAATCACCAATAAATAAATAATGTCGCTGAGAATGCCGATCGCCCCACTGGCAAACACATCGCCGAGGGCTTCCACATCATTGGTTAGACGGGTGACTAGCTTACCGACAGGCATCCGGTCAAAGAACCGTGAGGAAAGGGACGTGACGTGATCAAAAAGATCTTGGCGCACTCCGGCGGTGATTTCTTGGCCGACTTTCTGCACTAAAAATCCTTGTACCGAGGCAAAGGCTAACCGAATGAGGATGGTGGCAAAGAGAATGGCAATCAGTCGATTTAGGGCTGCTTCAATGGACAAATCCTGTAAAAAAGACCAAACGTTTTCTTCCCGCAGTAACGAAATGGCCTGCCCGACGATGAGGGGTTGCACCGCTCCGGCGATCGCCAAGGGAACCAGTAATGTGACGGAAATGATGAGGGTGACAATATTGCGTTTCGCGTAGGGAATGAGTTTTCCCGCTAGTTGCCAGTCGTTATTCTCTTTCGGTCGTGCCTTTGATGCGATCGCCATTATTGCTCTTCATGAAATCCAGACATCTAGTATATCGGTCTATCACTATAGAGGTCATTTAGTTGAGCATTGGTGACAGTGGCAGCAGGCTGGTCAAAGAGTATTTGGCCTTTTTTTTAACCGATGAGGCGATCGCAGTGACTTTTCGCAAACTCTAGTGAATGCAAACTAATAACCAATGTCTTTCCCCGGCGATCGCACAACTCTACCAGCAGATCCATCATGTCGCGGCTCAGTTGCGGATCAAGACTAGAAATCGGTTCATCCGCCAAAATAATTTCAGGATCTTGAATTAAGACTCTTGCTAAGGCTACCCGTTGTTTTTGACCGCCGGACAGCTCACTAGTTTTCGCAAACATCTTTTCTGGAATGCCGACTTGCTCTAATGCTTTTTGCACAAGTTTTTGTTCGAGGGGAAAAATTAGTGAAAAAGCAGCTTTGGGAAATGACCATCGTCCTAAGTTTCCCGCATTGACGTTATGAACCACCGCTAAACTATCGACTAAATGCAGTTGCTGATAAATAGTGCCGATTTGTCGTTGAATTTTACGCCGCCGTTTTCCCTTGAGTTTCGCGAAAGATTTATCCCAAATTTTTAGTTCGCCCGTTGTCGGTTGCCATTGACCATTGAGCAAACTCAATAATGTACTTTTTCCCGCACCACTAGACCCAATTAAGCCGACTTTTTCACCCGCTGAAATCTCAAAATTCAGATCGTCCAATACGGTCGAATCACCCAAATTTAAACTAATTTTCTGACCGGAAAAAACAAGATTCATTCTAGAAAATTCATATCATCAAAATCCTTCCTTGGGGAAGGTGCTCGAAGAGCAGAAGGGGTTACGGAAAGTTGTGTTAACGTGAGTTTTGCTTAAGCATGCTCGGAAGTACGACGCGGTGAATGGGAGAGC
>NZ_MRBY01000031.1 GCF_001904615.1 [Limnothrix rosea] IAM M-220 | reverse complement strand
TCCTTTTCTCTAAAGAATTTTGGCTACATTCTTATCCATAACTGACGTTATTTAAAAATCGATGTAATTTAAATCAAATTACTTGTGCATAGCGCGAGCTAACTCAGCTGCAACAAGGGGGCGAGAGAATTGTGGCGGGGGAAGCTCACCACGGCGAAGCATTTCACGCACCTTAGTACCAGAGAGGTGGACGCGATCTTCGGGGCCACTGGGGCTAGTCTTCGCAGTCGCCATTTGCTCAGTCTTCTTACAGTAGAAGGCATGCTCAAACTTCATGGGTGTAATGCCGAGAGCCGCAGGGTCGAACTTGTCGAACATTTCTTGAGCTTCGTACGTACCGTAATAGTCACCTACACCAGCGTGGTCACGACCAACGATGAAGTGCGTACAACCGTAGTTCTTACGAATGAGGGCGTGGAAAATCGCCTCGCGGGGACCTGCATAACGCATGGCAGAGGGGTTAATCGCCAAAATGACGCGATCTTGAGGAAAGTAGTTTTCCATCATGATCTCGTAGCAACGCATCCGCACATCGGCGGGGATATCGTCGCTCTTGGTTGCACCAACGAGGGGGTGAAGGAACAGACCATCAACGGTTTCGAGGGCACACTTCTGGATGTACTCGTGGGCACGGTGGATGGGGTTACGGGTTTGGAAGCCGACAACTGTTTTCCAGCCACGCTCTGCAAATGCTGCACGGGAAGCGGCGGGGTCAATTTGGTAGGCGGGGAAAAGAGGATGAGGGTCACGCTCTAGCAACCAAACAGGGCCAGCAAGGTTTACTTCGCCTTGGTCGTAAATTACTTTTACGCCGGGATGCTTTTCTTCGTCTGTTTTGTAGACGTTAACTGCTTCGTGGGCTTTGTTGTAGTGGAACTTTTGGGTGAGTTCGAGGACACCAATAAAGCGACCATTCGCATCGTCAAGGCGTACCCAGTTGCCTTCTTTGAGGGGTGCTGCAATCTCTTCGGTTACGGGCAAGGTCACCGGAATAGACCAAGGTAGACCGTTGCTGAGGTGCATGGTGTCTACGACGGAATCATAGTCAGACTGCTCCATGAAGCCTTTTAGGGGACTAAAACCACCAATGGCAATCATTTCGAGGTCGGACTGGGCGCGTTTGTCGAGGGTAACGCGGGGGAGGGTATCGGCCTGTGCCAAAAATTCTTTCTTTTCGGCTTCGGAGGCGATTCGGTTAATTAATTGTCCGCCGTGGGGAGCAATTAGACCTGATTCGGTACTCATAATAAATTTTTAGGAATAAAAGCAAGTTGACCTTCAAGCACACATACTATCAGTTTGGGACTGATACAGGATCTTTCCTCATATGAAGAGATGGCGATCGCCCTTTCTTGTAAATATTGTCTTTTTCTTTCTAGATCTTCAACTTCTCAGAGAAGTTGAAGATCTAAGTGCCCTAACGCAACAGCAAATTGAGTTTGACTTTGCGGGTGAACTATTGCCAATCGATCTGCGCGAAAACCCATTCCCACATCCGGGTAAAAACGACTTCCCAAAATGCGTCAGAGATTTTGAGAGCGATGAAGAGAAAGGCGAAACCAACGAAATTAATGTTCATGTGAATTGCTCTGTAGAAGTGAACAATTTCACGATATTGAGGGGTTATGGTGTTCGTCGTCCCCAACTTCTTCGGACTTTGCCTGACTTTTATCTGACTATTGCTACCATTGCCTTACTAAGAGAATTTTTTGGGGATGTTGCAGCGAAATGAAAGCCTTGCCAGAAAATTTTTTACGGGAAATCGCAGCAGAACAAAATCTCACTGAGCCACAAATAGAGGTCTTTGTTGCACAGTATCTTGGAGCAAGCTTGAATTTACGGCGGGGAACGGGCAAATAATCTGATAGCTTAAGAGCAGATCAATTCATGTTCGAGATTCCACGACTAGGAAACCATCATGATTCCCGTGCGAAATTGGGGAATATCTCGTCGATTTGGGCAGCTTAGTCTCAATCGCAATTATTTAATTGTTGAAGCCTGTATTATCGGCATAATTTCAGGTCTCTCGGCTTTATTTCTGAAAGCGGGCATTGGCAGTCTTGGGAGTTATCGTGTTGCTCTCAGCCATCAATATGGGGCATGGCTAATTTTGCCGCTCTTTGGTTTGGTCTGTGGTGGCTTGGCTGGTTTTACGTTGCAGACGTTTGCGTCTGAGGCTAAGGGGGGTGGGGTTCCCCAAGTTAAGGCGGTTTTGGCTCAGTTTCCGCTGCCTTTGTCTTGGAAGGTGGCGATCGCCAAATCGATCGGGACAATTTTAGTTTTAGGGGGCGGTTTAACCCTTGGACGGCGTGGCCCGACGGTGCATATTGGGGCGGCATTGGCAGCGCAGCTCAGTCAGTGGTTACCCATTACGCCGGATCATCGTCGGCAAATGATTGCGGCGGGAGCAGCGGCGGGGTTGGCGGCTGGTTTTAATACGCCCATTGCGGGGGTGCTCTTTGTGGTGGAGGAGTTGATGCGGGATGTGTCCGGCCTCACCTTAGAGACGGCGATCGTTGCTTCCTTTACGGGGTCGGTGGTATCGCGGTGGTTTGGCACGTCGGATTTAAATTTGCCCAGTGAGCTACTGATTGCGGCGAATCAAAGTTATTTTTCGGTCAAGGAAATTCCGCTGTATTTAATCTTGGGCGCTTTGGCTGGGGGTCTGGGTGCTTTTTTTAATCGTGGTATTTTGACGGTCTTGCATTTCAATCGGCGCATGCGCCTAAACCTTGCCACGCGTATGGCGATCGCCGGCATGATTTCGGGTATTGTCATTTCGTTTTTACCGTCCTTTTTCCGGGATAACGCTGGGCTACGGGATTTTCTTTTAACGGGGGATGCCGGTTGGGAAGTGATTGCGATCGCCTTCGTTGCCCACTTTGGTCTTAGTCTCTTGGCCTATGGCTCCGGTGCGCCGGGAGGGTTGTTCGCGCCGACTTTAGTCCTCGGAACAGCATTGGGATATCTGGTGGGTTTTTGCGCGGAAGCCCTAATTCCCGAAGCCTCCCAATATACCTATGCCCTTGCGGGAATGGGGGCGTTTTTTACGGGGGTGGTACGCGTTCCCGTGACGGCGATCGTGATTGTCTTCGAACTCACTACAGATTTCAATTTAGTTTTGCCCTTAATGCTGGCATCGGTGACGGCGTTTATTGTGGGCGAAGGCATGTTTAAAGGTTCCATTTACGAGCATCTCCTTGAAGCGAGTGGCATTCATCTTAAGGAGCAAAATAACTCCCGGGTGCTCATGGATTTAACGGCAGCGCAGGTGATGCAACCCGATGTTGAAACCATTGAAAGTCACCTGACCATTGATGAACTTTTACCGATTTTGTCCCAGTCACCCCACAGGGGGTTTCCAGTTTTGGAGCGTGGCAAATTAGTGGGGGTGTTAACCCAGGGGGATTTAGGGCAGGCATCGCCGAATCAAAGGGATATTACTGTTGGGGAATTAATGCAGCGCAAGATTATTACTGTTGCACCGCAAGCCTCCCTCAGTGATGTGTTGTATTTGCTTAATCGCTATCAAATTTCGCGATTACCTGTGGTCGAGCAAAATCAGTTACGAGGTATTATTACCCGCTCTGATATCATTCGCGCCGAAGCCCAAAAGCTCTTGGGAGACAGTGAGCACGCGATTAAGCTGCGGGAACCGAGCTACTGTGTTTATCGCACCCAAGATATTGACCGCCATCAACCGAAACTCTGGGTGGCGATCGCCAACCCCAACACCGCCGAAGCCTTACTAAAAATTGCCTACGCGATCGCCAAAGATAAAAATGCCATCATTTGCTGTTTACACATTATCGAAGTATCTGCACCCTGTCCCTTACCAGAAACGGCGATCAATACTATCCCCGAACGTCAGCTCTTACAACGCCTCGAAAAGCTAGGTCACCAATGGGGAGTCGCTATTCATACCCAAATTATTTTGGCGCATGACGTTGCAGCAGTGATGTTACAGCAACTGTCCACCGATGATATTGGACTAATCCTTGGTTGGCAGGGCGATCGCAACCCTGCGGGACAGCTCTTCGGTAATGTCATTGAAGTATTAGTCAAAGAGGCTCCCTGCGATGTCCTTTTAGCAAAAACCAGCCATGCTCATCCCCTAAAGCTAGCCCCATCACCCTCCATACCTCGCCTACGTACTTTGTGTCCTATTTCTGGTGGCCATAATGCCCAACGAGCTTTGGAGTTTGTCCCGGCTCTGTTGCGCCTTACCCCGGATGTCCGCCGTTATTCGCTACCCTCACAAATTTGTCTATGTCAGGTGTATCGCCCTAAACATCAAATGCGTCACTTTCCCGTTCTCAGTTCCGCTCAAACTAAATTGAAAGAGTATGTCGAAATTCCGGTGATTCCTTTACCTATCCGCTCACGAGTGATCATAGATAGTCTTATTCGAGTCATTAAGGAAGAAACCTATGATGTCGTTGTCATGGGAGCAAGCAGCGACAGTCTCCTCCAGCAAGCCCTCCACGGTAATATCCCAGAGGCGATCGCCAAAGGGACAAACAGAACAGTGATTATTGTGCGCGGCAAATTCGAAAAAGATTTATCTTTTTGAGCTTTATGGTTGAAGAAATTTTAGTGAGATTACACCATGGTCAAGATAAAGTGGCGGTGGCAAATAATTTATTGAACTTTTGAGCATTTTTAAGACCCACCAATACCCATTTTTTTAGTATTCAATACACCCAAAATGATGCATTACGACAGACAAGAAATTATCGGTTGATTTAAAGCGTTTTTGCCATCTCCACACAGCCTACATTGTTCTTGCCCAACCACGGATTAAAGAAAAATAGAAAAGAGGCCAACTCCTATGAATCAACCTCCCCATACTTTAAACCCTCGTCAATGTTCTAGGCGATCGCCCCTTTGAGAGATTCACAAAATTCTTTGACGGCTTGCAACCCTTCTGCGGGCGTACCAGAAGCCAGACGTTTGACAATGGCACTCCCGACAATCACACCGTCAGCTCCCCAATCTCTCAGGAGCTTAGCTTGGTCAGGATCAGACACACCAAAACCAACACCCACAGGCTTATCAGTGACAGCACGGAGCTTCGGTAATAGCTCTTCCACACGGCTGGCCACAGAAGTCCTTGCCCCCGTTACCCCCGTCACACTCACGAGATAAATGAAACCCTGAGATGCTTTGGCGATCGCCTCAATCCGTTCATTAGGACTAGTGGGTGCAACCAAAAGCGTTAACTCCAGACTATTCGCCGTCGCCGCAGCCAAAACAGCATCAGATTCCTCAAGGGGAAGATCTGGAATCACCAAACCCTTCACGCCCGCAGCAGCAACCTGCTGCATAAACGCAGCCACACCACGATAAAAAATGGGGTTGTAATAAGTAAAAAGAATAATCGGCGCAGTTATCGTTGGGCTAACACGCTTCACAATCCCTAAAACATTTTCGAGGGTCACACCACGACTAAGGGCACGGGTAGCAGCCGCCTGAATAGTTGGGCCATCAGCGAGAGGATCCGAGTAGGGCACGCCCAATTCAATAAAATCTGCGCCGGATTCATCCAAAATCTTGATCGCCTTTTCTGTGGTTTCCAAATCCGGATCACCCGCTGTAATGAAGGGAATAAGAGCACATTGTCCGGCTTGTCGTAGAGATTGGAAATGTTCGGAAACGGAGGTCATAGCTTTAGCGGAATGATTACACAAGGGGTTATTGTACGCCGCAAACTCCCCCTGTAGCGATCGCCGCGGGTTTATTTTTTCTCAGAAGTAGATTTTGTTTTTTCCGCTGTCAGCTCAGCAGTTAATTTTTCCAGCTCTTCGGGGCTCATTTCATCCAAGCGACGTTGGAGAGCCGCCTCTTCATATTCTTCACGCTGCTTGTGAAAAGTCATGGTCCTTGTGCCCACTCGAAAGAGGTAAGTACTGACCCAACCGATGACGACAATAACCAGGGCTGCCTGCGACCAAATGCCTGCATCCATACTGTCGAGACCTGCAACCTTAAAACCAAGGTACAAAAGGCCACCGGCGACAAAAATACCGAAACCGATGGCAAAAACATCAAGACGTCGCATAGTGAAAGCAACCTAAACAATGGGTAATTTTAATCTTGTAACACAGCTCTTACCTAGACTTCGCGACGACGGGGACGAAGGTTAAGGAATGGGCTGAGGAGCAACATGCCGGGGAATAGGAAAAACACCAGAAAGTACATAAATAATCTTTCAATGGAGCTTGCCACGAGGGAGCGCTTATTAATGTAGTAGTAAAGACCCGCGGGCAAAACAAGCAGGTAAGTGGCACTTAAACCCAGATATAAAACAGCAACCAGCAGAGTTTCTAGAGGTAAATCAAAGGGTGGCATAACGGTACTTTCTTCAACAGAAATTTTGTATTTTAGTTATTTTAGCCTAGAGCTTCAGGGTTACGGCAATGGTTTTTAGGTATCGATCCACTGGTTCGACAAAATATTATTGACACCCTGGGCAATGCGGGCGAGGTCTTCGTTTAGTAAAGGTGGCCAGTTGACGGCTTGTTGTTTGCCAGCTTCGTAATATTGACGGCTATCGTAGGCCAAGCGAAATAACATATGTGCTAAACCACGATCAATAGAATCTAAGCCTTTTACGTGCTGATAAACCGTTTTAAGGGTCAACAGAATATTTGTCACTTGTCCGGGAATCGGTGCTTTTTGCTGTTCTAGTAAGGCTAAAAAAGATCGGCGATCGCTCAATGAACTTTGGGAGGAAAGGTATTGATAGGCAGTCTTATAGTCCATGAGCTCTGACTAATTTTTTAGGAAAGGATAAAAATTTATACCCTAATGTAGATGAAAAGTGCACTTCGTTCCTACCGCCAAATCACTGGTTCGTCGGGTTAAGATCACTTACAAGGTATCGACTTAGGGGAAACTAGCATAATATGCGCGAAAATTTCCTACGTCTTTTCTAGTGATTTTTCATCTCGTCGAGTAAGCCCGACTCCTGCGCAAGCTTGGGATAAAGTCCAACAAAAAAGACCATCCATGCCGTCAGTGGCACTCCCACTAGTCCAGTTAGCCAGTAGCGGTGGAACAGCAACCAACTGCCGGCGATCGCCCCGCAACCCGTTAATAAAATCGACCAAGGTTGACACCACCAAGGTTTGTAATGCCACACACTCAGCTCTTGGGAATTTTGATCTGTTGCCATGGTTTCTTTAGGTCTCCTAAATGATGCTCGATCAATAACGATAGAAGATTTTGATATAAATTTTGGTACAGGGTTGCCATTTACTGTTTCAAACTTCTTAGGATCGGAGCTATTCGGAGTTTTACATTGGCTATGTTGATGCGCCCCTCATTTTTCGCGGCTACGTGCAAATCCCTCGCGGCTTTGGGTTTTGCTTCTGGTTTGTGGTTAGGGATGCCGAGTTTGGCAGATACCGAGCGTGACTTTATCCTCAACGAACAGGGGGCGCTCACGGAAGAAGATGAGCGGCTAGACAATGGCCGTTATGTAGATTTTTTTGAACTTGTCACCGAGGCTAATCAAAATTTAGTGATTTTGCTGGGCAGTGATGATTTTGATAGTCATCTCTTTGTTTTTGATGGGGAATGGAACAAGATTGCGGAAAATGATGATTTTCGCGGCAGTCATTCTGGTTTAGTGCTAGAAAATCCTAATGGTGGTCTGATTCATATTGTTCCGACGAGCCATGAGCCGGACACACTGGGGACTTATTTTCTGACGGTGCGGGAAACTTCTGAGCTGGAAAATATTAATCTCGCAGCTAATCGTCTCGCTGATGCGGCGAATGAGTTTTACCAGGAGGGTTCGGCGATCGCCCTGCGACAGGCGGAGGAAAAATGGCTAGAAGCGTTAGCGCTCTACCGTAATGTCGGGAATAGGGCACAGCAGGCTAGTGTGCTCAGTAGTCTGGGGTTTATTGCGGATTCCCTCGGCGAAAAAGAGATTGCCCTAGAACGGTATGAAGCGTCATTGGCGTTACATCAGGCCTCAGAAAATCGCTATGGTGAGGCGATCGTCACGAATAATTTAGGTCACGTTTACTCTACGACTGGCAATAAACAAAAAGCTCTAGAACTCTACAAAAAATCCTTGGTACTGCTCCGGGAAGTGGGAAACCGCCAGTGGGAAGGGTCGACGTTAAACAATATCGGTGCGGTGTATGGCGCGTTAGGAGAGCAGGAAGAAGCGCTTAAATATTACGAAGAATCTTTGCCTGTGTTGCGGGAAGTCGGTAATCGACAGGGGGAAGCGCGCACTCTTAGTAATGTGGGCAGTATCTATGATGTTTTGGGGGAGCGCCAACAGGCTCTGGATTATTATGGTCAGGCTTTGGCAATTTTTGAGGAGATTTCTGATGATGGCGGCAAAGCCACAGCTCTGAATAATATTGGCATTGTTTATGATGATCTCGGAGAGGATGAGCGTGCCCTTGAATTTTATGCCGCATCTGTGCCCCTCTCTCGCAATGTCGGCGATCGCCTCGGTGAAGCCCGCACCCTGAGCAATATTGGCGTAATCCATGGGGAGCGGGGTGAGTACGAAAAGGCTGTGGAATATTACCTCGCAGCATTGCCCCTGTTAGAAGCTGTTGGCGATCGCGGCGGAGAAGCGACAACCCTCAATAATTTGGGTTTAGTCTTTGCCAATGTTAATCGTCCTGAACGGGCTTTGGAATATTACGAACAGGCGTTACCCATTACCCGCGAAACGGGCGATCGTGGTGGGGAAGCAACGACCCTCAATAACCTTGGCCTCATCTATGAAAAACAAGGTGATGTGGCACAGGCTCTGGCTTATTTTGAAGCATCCCTGCGTTTGTCCCAGGCCATCGGCGATCGCTCTGGTCAAGCTCTCACGTTTTACAATATTGCCAACCTCGAACGGCAACGGGACAATCAAGAACCAGCCATTGTCGCCATCGAGTCTGCCATTGAAATTATTGAAGATTTACGGGTCACTGTGGCCAGCCCAGAGTTACGGCAGTCTTATTTTGCAACGGTGCAATTTTATTACGAGCTGTACATCGAGCTGCTGATGGAGCAGGAGGCCAAAAGTCCCAACGAAGGTTACGCCCAAAAAGCTTTTCTCGCCAGTGAACAGTCCCGCGCCCGCACCCTCCTAGATCTGTTGGCCGAAGCAAATGCCGATATTCGCGCAGGGGTTGAGCCAGCATTACTCCAACAAGAAAAAAAACAATTAGCCCTACTCGATCAAGTGGAGCAGGCGAGATTTTTGGTGTTTAGCAATCCAGATAGTACGGCCGCAGCGCAACAGGAAGCCGATGAAAAACTGGCGATCGCCACCACAGCCTATAAAGAATTGCAGGACGAAATTCGCCGCTCTAGCCCCCAATACGCCAAGCTTAAATATCCCGAACCCACCTCCCTAAAAACATTACAGCAGGATATTTTGGACGAAGAAACCGTGCTGCTGCAATATTCTCTCCACCGCGACAAAAGCTATCTATGGGCTATTAGTCAAAATGATTTTGTCAGTTATGAGCTAGCCGGGGCCCAAACCCTGCGGGAGGCGATCGAGGCTGTACGCCAAAGCATTACCTCTATCCGTACTGGTTTACCGCCCCACCTTGAGCGCCGTCAAACCCAACAACGGGTTGCAGCCATTGCCACCCTCAGTGATCTCATCCTCCGCCCAGCCATAGAGAAGCTAGACAAAAAACGGTTGGTGATTGTAGCCGACGAAGATTTACACTTTATTCCCTTTAGTGCCCTCAGCCTCAGTGGGCAGGAATACAACCCCATCGGCGATCGCCACGAAATCGTGAATGTCCCTTCTGCTGCGACCCTAGACAGCCTACGCGCCCAAAACATTAAACCAATTCAGCCGGATGCTTCCCTAGCAATCATTGCCGACCCCGTTTTCAATGAAAAAGATTGCCGTTTAGAAAGTGATGTAGATACTTGCGAAAATCAAATTACCGATCCAGCACCCACCTTTCTGGCTTCTAATAGTCTCAATAATCTAGCGCTAAAACGGTCTGCCCAAGGTTTTGACGATGTAAATTGGGATCGGCTCCTCGGCACTCGCACCGAAGCCAAAAGCATTTTAGACCTTGTCAATCAAAAATCCCAAAAAACCTTTGATGCCCTAAGTTTTGAGGCCAGTAAAGACCTCATGACTGGCGATCGCCTCCAGGACTATGACCTGATTCATGTGGCAACCCACGGCTTTCTCAATACCGTCGAGCCAGAACTATCCGGCATTGTTTTTTCCCTCGTTAACGAAAATGCCGAACCGCAAAACGGTTTTCTCCGACTTAGCGAGGTGTTTAACCTCAAGCTCAACGCTAGCTTGGTGGTACTCAGCGCTTGCCAAACCGGACTTGGCGAACAAGTGAAAGGTGAAGGTTTAGTCGGACTTAGTCGTGGATTTATGTACGCTGGCGTGCCGAGAATTATTGTGAGTCTCTGGCAGGTAGACGATGCAGCGACCGCCGAATTTATGACCCGTTTTTATCGCCTTTTAATCAGGGAAAATCTCACCCCCGCCGCCGCTCTCCAACAAACCCAACAGCAAATGCGCACCGAAACTGAATGGCAACATCCTTTTTATTGGGCGGCTTTTATTCTCCAAGGTGACTGGAATTAAGCTGATTTTGCTAAAAAAAAGAGGCGATCGCCCCGTAGACAACCACCTCAAATCATTAAAAATAGAGCTTCGGCTTGTTGCTTTAATCTATTCTTTGAAAGGCGAAAATGGCGTGGCATACACATGATCCGACGCAACGATCATAGTGCCAATACCATCATTCGTAAAAATCTCTAGCAATAAAGCATGGGGAATACGCCCATCAATAATATGAGCCGCCTTTACCCCTTGCGCCAGCGATCGCACACAGCAAGAAACCTTCGGAATCATCCCACCACCCACAACACCAGAATCAATGAGTGCCCGTGCCTCCTGGAGATTAACCTTCGGAATGAGCGTCGCCGGATCGTGATAATCCCGAAGAATCCCCGCCGTATCAGTCAGTAAAATTAATTTTTCAGCCCCGAGCGCTGCGGCTAATTCCCCGGCAACAGTATCAGCATTAATATTATGAGCTTGACCTGTTTCATCCGCTGCCACACTAGAGATCACAGGAACATAGCCATTCTCAACAAGAGATTTGATTAGCTTAGTATCAATGCTCGTCACCTCACCGACAAAACCTACCCCTTCCTTTCCCACAGGGCGCGCTTGGATCATTTTGCCATCTTTACCACATAGACCAACGGCGGAAGCACCGGCTTGATTAATTAAAGAAACAATTTCTTTATTCACACGACCAACAAGCACCATCTCCACCACATCCATGGTGTCAGCGTCAGTGACCCGCAAACCATCCTTAAACTGAGGCTCAATATTAAGTTTACTTAGCCATGTGTTAATTTCGGGGCCACCACCATGAACCACCACAGGGCGAACACCAATACAAGCGAGAAAAACGATATCACGAATCACTTTATCCTTGAGAGTACTATCTTTCATTGCCGCGCCGCCGTATTTCACCACAACGGTACGTCCGGCAAATTGCTGCATGTAGGGCAGGGCTTCACTAAGAATCCGCACTCGAGTGGCTTCCGCTTCTCTGATATATTCGCTTTCCATGAATGATTGGCTGTACTAACTAGGTAAAAAATAAATAAGCTGCTTGGTATTTTACGGGATGGGCGATCGCCCCATCTGTTAAAGATGTGTAATCTCGTCAATTTTTGATGAAATTCATCACAGCAATCAAATTAAGAGTGCCTAGTTGTTCTCACCAATGATTTGCGGTGGTTTACGCAGCACAGAGGGAATGGTGGCAATGATGTCTTCTGCCACAGCGCGGGGTGGCCGAGCAGTACTAATCGAAAAATGTAAATCGGCTTCTTGATACAGCGATCGCCGTTCATTGAGCAGTTGACTCAGTTTGGTTTCAAGGTCGACATTACGCAATAGCGGCCGTTTCGTATCGCTGCGTAAACGATCCATAAGTAATGGCATGGGCACATCGAGCCAGATCGTTAAACCTTGGCGGAGATAATACCAATTATCCTTGGACAAAATAATACCGCCGCCCGTCGCCACAACGGTACGGGTTTGTACCGCAATTTTGCCCAGCACTTGGGTTTCAAGTTTACGGAATTCCGGTTCGCCCATCTCAGCAAAAATGTCACTAATTGAAGCGCCTGCAAGCTGCTCAATAATGTCGTCAGAATCTAGAACGCGGTAGTTCATAATCTCCGCAATAATCTTGGCGAGGGTACTTTTCCCCGTGCCCATCATGCCGACGAGGTAAATATTTAATCCTTTGAGCAAATCTTCCATCGATTAACTTAAAATCCGTTCAGACTTATTTATCTTAGGATGCTTCGTGAATCTCTGATGGGGTTTGTGATCTTTGTTTGGTAGAAGAGCATAGTGTTGGCATAATAATTGGCGATCGCCGCATCACCCCTTGAAAATCACTACAGCCATCAAGAAAAACGGCTAGCCGCTAAATCCGTTTCAGCTAAATGAGCCATTTCCTTCTGCTGAAACAGAGTAGACAACTCTTGGATTCGTCGTTGTAGAGCATGGATTTCCCGCTCCTTTTCAGACTGAATATCATTTAGCTCTGTTTGGCACGCATTCACATTGTCCCTTTGCACAGAAATTTCTAAATTAAGTTTTTGCTTGCGCTCCTCTAACTGCCCAATTTCCCGTTTAATTTTTTCTATTTCCTGATAGAGTCGGCTTTCCTCACGTTTTTCCGCATCTAGCAGAGCAGATAAATCCCTCAATTTTTGATTTTCAATCTCTAGAGATTGTTGATAGGGAATCACAGATTCATTAAGCTGGGAAATCCGTTTATGGAGCTTTTGTAAAAACACCTCCGAGGCCTTTACCCTAAGGGTTTGATTTTGACTTTTAGAAAGTCTTTCTAGCCATTGTTCGTCACCATTTTTGTAGAGAAAATCCAGAAAATCTTGCTGTAAAAATAAATATTCCTGTTCTGCTTCGATCAGCGTAATAATCCAATCCTTGTAGTCAGCTTGGTGATTCCATAGCTCAGCAAGGGCAAGCAACCTAACACTGACTCGATTCGTTCTATCTAAAACAAAACGCTTGACTATTTCTAATCCAATTTCGTCACAGTCTAGAAGTTCTTTGATGGCAACGGTTTTATTGATACTAGAATCTTTTTCATATAAAACAGCAATATTTTTGTTGAAGTCAGAGATATTTTCCATAAATCAAAAACAATATTAAATAATAATTTTGTCGGGGTATATGGGAATCAGCCTCACACCTCAAATATCCTCCCATGGTTGGCCTCAGAGGTGGATTATTTCTGAGAAAGTGTTTATGAAAAAACCACCGACAATGACTGTCACCCTAGTCCCATGGGAAAAATATTTATCAGGCACAGTGAGGAACGCTGGAAGAATCAAATTAATGACTGTCGCCCTAGTCCCATGGGAAAAATATTTATTTCACATTAGGGGCGATCGCCCCTTTATTTGTTGTTTTTTTTATCTACTCATTTTTACAGCGCACCAGTTTACAGCGCACCAGCTTACAGCGCACCAGCAGCAGTTTTATCGATGACCCCAAAACCTAGATGAGAAGTAATATTCATCGCCTGCACAATCGGTTCACTATCAGCACCCTTGAGGTAATCAATGACCGTCACCGCACAATTTCCCTGTTTAATCGCCCAAATATCTTTAGGTTGCAGACCCATCAAACGACAAAGAATCACCTTATTAATCGCATCATGGGCAACAACAATGCCCACTTGGTTAGGCTTCGCCGCATATCTTTCGATAATTTCATCCCAAGCCCTATTGGCACGCTCCCAAACCCCTTGGATATTTTCCCCCTCAGGCATTTGCACCGTTTCGGGAGTGGTTTGCCATTCTTCGAGCATACCGGGGAAACCCGCTTCAATTTCTGCTTCTAGCTTGCCTTCCCAGAGACCATGACCAATTTCGATCAGTTCATCATGGGTGTCAAGGGGAATATCACCGTGGGCTTGGAGGATAATTTCGGCGGTTTCCTTCGGACGGCTCAAAGAACTACTCATGGCAAAATGCAACTCGACATCTTTGAGAAATGCCTGTGCCTTGGCGGCTTGGGCGCGACCATTATCGTTGAGGGGAATATCTTTAGAGCCTTGGAAACGACCTTCTTTATTCCAGTTGGTTTCGCCGTGGCGCACTAACAAAATCCGTAGACCTTCATGGCCGGGACGGAAAGAGGGAATTTTTACGCCGAGATGTTCGGTTTGGTTGAGGGATTCGTATTGAACTGTTTCGCCTAGACCGCCTTTGAAATTAATGACGTTAATGCAGCAGTTGGATTGTTGGATGCCTTGATATTTGCTGGGGTCAATGCCGGAGGCACTCATGATTAGGCAACGGTTAATGCCATTGTGGGCAACGATGAGAATGGTTTCGTCTTTGTGTTTAGCTAGAATTTCTTGCCAGAAACCCTTGGCTTGTTCATAGAGACTTCTCACGGGGTAATGCTCTGTGCCGTCGGGGAGAATCATGCAAAATTCAGCGGGCTTTTCGTGCCAGAGACGGTATTCTTCTGGAAATTTTTCGGCAACTTCAGTTTTGGGCATTTTTTCCCAGTTGGGCAAATCAATTTCCCGTAATCCTTCGGCGGGGACTGGTGCGGGATTACCCTCGCCAAGTTGAGCATGAATTGTTTGGGCGGTTTGGGTTGCGCGTTGGAGGGGGCTGCAATAGATGGCGGCGAAGTTGATGCCGTTGAGGGTTTTACCTACGGTTGTGGCATCGGCGATCCCTTTGTCGGTGAGTACTGATTCGTCACAACGTCCTTGGATCATTTTGAGAGCGTTGTAAGTACTTTGTCCGTGACGCACGATAATGACGCGAGTTGCCACCTTGGTTGCCTCCAATTTTTGCTGATTTGCCGGGCAGATTTTTTGCCTACATCATAGTATCGGATGATTGACCGTCAGTTTTCCTCCAAGGGAATTTCAGTCGATTTATCATAACGAAACCCTTCAGATATGTTGTGAAGGGTTCTAAATACTTCTCTGCTTCTAAAGAAAGACTCAATTGTGATGGATCTGTTTAATTACAGTTTTTCATTTAATCGACGAATTTGCAGTGGCAGCTTAATTGCTTTCTTGGCATCAGCATCTCCTTGTTTCGCAAGAGACTCGAGTTGGGAAAATGTATTTCCACCAACGCTTTTCGGAAATGCATATTGGATTTTGGAAAAATCGGCTTTTTTATGAACCTGACGTAATTCGTCCCAGCTGTAGTCGCCACCGTATTTGTTGATGAGTTCTTGGGCTTGTCTTCCCATGATGTTTCTCCTGAGGTTGTCAATAAAAACGAGTAAATAAGTCAGTAGACTTAACTCTTATTGATTTATCGTTGACAAAATAAAAAGTTATGCAATTGTTAATAGTTGAATTTTTAGGGAAGAAATGGCGATCGCCCGTCAAAGGTCATGGTGCGACAAGCGGTTTGTCCAAACCAGTTATAACGATTGGTTGCAACGATACTGTAGACGAAATCTCGAAAGCTCACAGGTAAGGGTTGCGTTAAAGCAAAAATTGACCAAATGCCGCCGAGTTCTTTACAGATTTCAATGCAGGCTTCGGACGCGAAATAGGTTTTCTTGCCCTCAAAATAGGCGATCGCCCAGTCTTCTTGTTGAGGGGGCAGAGGTGGTAAATATTGCTTGGCGGTGGAACCTTGGAGGGGAGCGAGATAGAATTTTTGCTCGTAGTCAATCTTCAGCATAAAGTCCACAAAACCATTGCAGAGATTGCATTCACCATCGAAAAAAATAATGGGTTTATCGATTTTGACATCGATGATACTTTCGGCTGGGGCGGGATAAACGGCCATAAATTTCGCTACAAACTCGCTACAGTAAAGATTAATCAGGATCGTAACAAAGTTTTTTAGTTTGAATTCCATGTCGAAACCGCAAATCGCGACAGCAGCTAATGGGTGGGTGAATACCGCTGAGTCGGAAAGCTTGGAAAGTACTGGGGCGATCGCCCTTGCTGCTTCTTTAATTTCTGAACAAATTTATTGCACTTTAGCGACAGCTTCTATTGGCGGAATACCTTGGTCAACACCTCTGTTTTACGTGTTTGATCAGGAATTGAATCTTTACTGGTCTTCGGCGATCGCCGCCCAACATTCCCAAAATTTAGCGCAAAATGAAGGGCGATCATTCATCACTCTATACGATGTGGCAAAGGTGAAAGCAGTGTATTTTTCGGGGTTTGCGACGGAATTAAATGGCGAAATGGCAGCACAAAATATTCTCAAACTTTTTGACCAACGCGCCAAACGTCCCAATCCTCGCCTCGCCAAAGATTATTTAGGGCAGTCTTGTCGCCGGATGTATAAATTTACTCCCGAAAAAGTCTGGGTGACAGGCGATCGCCTCACAGTTGATGAGCAATTAGTCGATACGAAAATTCAGCTCAATCTCAATTCTCTCAAAGCAATTTTTCATAAGGCTTAAGATTTCACAGAACCCGCCAAAATACCGCGCACAAAATACCGTTGCAGCCCAAAGAAAACCATCAGCGGCACAGTCATTGAAATAAACGCCCCTGCCGTTAAAAGATGCCAATCTTGCCCACGGGAACCGACGAGGTTTGTGAGCTGGATCGTGACTGGCGCAACGTCTGGCGTACCACCGAGATAAACCAATGCGATCAGCAAATCGTTCCACACCCAGAGAAATTGAAAGACCGCAAAGGAGGCGATCGCCGGCATCGAGAGGGGCACAATTAATTTCGTAAAAATCTTCAGATGGGATGCACCATCCACCTGAGCCGCTTCGATCAAATCCTTCGGTAATGCGCCGATATAGTTGCGCAACAGATAAATGCCGAGGGGCAAACCATAACCGGTGTGCGCCAGCCAAATTCCCAGAAAACTATTGGACAATCCCCAATCTCGATACACGCGCAATACGGGAATCAGCGTCGTTTGGAGCGGCACAACCAGCAGACAAACCACCAAAATAAACAGCAATTGTCGCCCCGGAAATTTCATCCAAGCAAAGGCATAGGCTGCAAAACAGGCGATCGCAATGGGAATAATGGTGGCGGGAATGGAGATAGTCAGACTATTTAAAAATGACTGCCCCATCCCCTGGGAATTGATCACGTCGATGTAGTTGCCGAGGTGATATTGCGTCAGTTCAAAGGGATGTTGAAAGACTGTCCACCAACCCGTCGTCAGCATGTCGTCCCGTTTGCGGAGGGAACTGATCAGCAAACCGACACTGGGTAATGTCCACAAAAAGGCGATCGCCACAATCGCGATATGAATGGGCATTTTCTGCCAAAAGGCTTGTTTTTGCTTAACTGCTGCCATGACGATAAAGGTTGAAATTGCTGAATTTATGGATTAGCTGGGAAATGATTACGAAGTTGCAAAAAGCGAAATAGCACTGTCCGGGACTTGAATCGGTGCAAAATAATTTGCAGGATAAAGATAATCCTTGCCAGACTCATCAATAATTCTGAGAAAGTTTTTTGTCTGAGCTTGAGCATCCTCAATAGTTTGATAAATTTTCCGTGGCTCAAGGGATGCTGCATAGTTCTCGTTTTTTAAGCACAAAACAAACTTCATTATTCCTCCTCGTAGAAATGTTTTATTTTATTCAACATCAATAAAATCACGGTGATCGCGCAATAGATTGAATATCGTCGCCCAAACGAACAAAATGTTTGAGATTAAGAGTGAGAAGTACATCGGCTTTTATCTTTAATGCAGCTTCGGCAATAATTGCGTCGAAAATTCCGCCGCCAGTAATATTTAACTGAGCAACTCGTCCTAAAATCCGAAAGTAATCAGGGCTATCTAAAGAGACAAAAGTGAATTGCTGGAGATTAGTTGTGATTAGATATTGGGCTTGTTTAGAGGAAATAGGAGTAGGAAGAGGAATGCGAGTCAAAACACTATAAATTTCACTCAGAGAATGCGTGGAAAGATAACCTTGAATCTCATTATTTTTTGTTTTTTCGAGCCATGGTAAAGCGAGTTTGTGATGAGAGTGATGCTTGAGAAACGAAGCAACCACGATATTGGTATCAAATAAAACCTTCATAGCTCCATAATTTGCTGAAGACGTTCTTCTCTAGAAATTTCCACCCAATCCGTTTTGTCTAAATTAACATCGTATGCTTCTTTAATGATGAGTAAACCATTGGTCTCTTCGAAGGGACTCAAGTCAACAGAGTCAAGCGGGACGGCAGTAAGCTCTAAAGATTGGTGCTGGTTTTGTTGCCAAAATTGCCACAGAACTTGAAGGCTATTTTCGTCAGCACTATCGATAATTTGATGGAGTTTTTCTTTAAGTGTCATTACGCTTTTCCAAACACGTTTTTTAGGCAATGTTTCTAATTCAGAGTGGCATACTCATTTGAGCAGTGAACGTCATTAACGCAGTTTTTCTTGGGTACGAAACCGACGAATATTACCAATCATCACGGGGATAATCAGGATTAATAAAATCACGGCGATCGCCGACCCACGCCCAAAGTTGCGGAAGTTAAACATTTCTTTGATCATACGACTGGCAATCACCTCTGTGCCTTGGTTACCGCCTGTCATCACAAAGACAATATCGAAAACTTTTAATACCAAAATCACCACCGTGGTACTGACCACAAGAATGGTGGAGCGAATCATCGGGATGGTGATGCGAAAGAAAATTTGCCAACTATTTGCCCCGTCAATTTTTGCGGCTTCGATCACATCTTCGGGAATGCCTTTCACTGCTGCTGAGAGGATCACCATACAAAATCCGGTGTACAGCCAAATCATGATGGCAATTAGGGCAAAATTGTTGACTGACCTTTCCACCAGCCAGCCCACGGGCTCAAAGCCTAAACTCACCACCACGGCATTGAGTAAACCGATTTGGGCATCGCCGGCGGGTTTGTAGGCGTAGATAAATTTCCAGATGACGCTTGCCCCCACAAAGGAAATCGCCATGGGGAGAAAGATCAGAGATTTGGCGATCGCCTCGTACTTCACCTTATCCACGAGCACCGCGATAATTAAGCCCAAACTGACGCTAATGCCCGTCACCAACACTAGCCACAGCAAATTATTCCTGAAAGCCACCCGCATCGACTGATCGGTAAAGGCAAAGATGTAGTTTTTTAGCCCGACAAAATTCTGCGATCGCCCATCAAAAAAACTTAGGTAAATGGTTTGAATGGTGGGCAAAATCAAATAGCCCGACAGCAATGCCAACGCTGGTGAAATATAGACCCAAGGCAACAGACGATTATTCCACGGTTTCGGCAACGCATTAATCGCTAAATTTGCGCCATAAAATAGCCCAATTACGCCGCCACATCCGAGGGCGATCGCCAACACCACTGAGCCAATTCGATACAAAATTTCCATTATTCCCCCCAATTCAATTGTTCATAAAATGAACCATTTCGGATAAAAACGCCTTAACTAAATTCCCCTCTTGGGAGGGGATTAAGGGGTGGGTTTCCGTAGACTATCGCAACCCCTTCCGCCTTCGGCACCTTCCCCAAGGAAGGATTGATTTACTCTGGCCAACTGTCTTCAATGTTCTGTAAAACCGTGTCTGCATCCGTGCCGCCGACATAGTCCACCATGCCCGACCAGAATGTGCCAGTTCCCACCGCACCGGGCATCATATCCGACGCATCAAACCGAATGACATCGGCATTATCAAGAATTTCTGCCTGCACCCGCGTCAAATCATCAGGGTAAAGGGCTGGGTCAATATCCTTGCGGGGAGAAATATAACCACCCAGCTCTGCGGCAACTTCGTGGGGAATTTTTGTGGTGAGGTATTCCATCAACTGTCGCGCTTCGGGGGTGTCGTTAAACATGCCAAACACATCTCCAGCAACCAACACAGGCAAGCCATATGCAGGGTCAATACTCGGCAGAGGAAAAATTCCCACTTCGCTAGCGGTGTCGATGTCTTCCGGCAAAAATGCGGCGATAAAATTGCCCTGTTTGTGGAGGTAACAATTCGGTTCTTCGCCAAATAAACCCCGAATCGAATCCCCAAAAGGCGTACTCAAAGCACCCACCATGCCGCCGTAAATATACTCCTCATTGCGGGCAATCTCACCGAATTTATCCACGGCATTTTTCACCGCCGGATCATTAAACGGAATTTCGTGGCTAATCCATTGGTCATAGGTTTCCGGGGAAGCTGTTCGCAGCATAATTTCCTCTACCCAGTCCGTACCAACCCAACCCGTTGCATCGCCACTTTCCATACCCAGACACCAAGGGGTTTTTCCTTCGGATACGATTTGGTCACTCAATGCCAGCATTTCGTCCCATGACATCGGCACTTCATAACCATTCGCGTCGAACTGCTCAGGGTTGTACCACACCAAACTTTTCACAGAGGCACGATACCAAGCACCGTAGACATCACCGTCCACTGTCCCCAAATCAATCCATGCCTGATCATAGGCGGCGGCTAGCTCTTCCTCGGTCATAAATTCGGTGAGGGGAATCATCATGCCTTCGCGGGCAAAATCTGCCATCAAACCGGGTTGGGGAAACATGGCTAAGTCTGGTGGGCTACCGGAATCCACACGGATCGGTAGGGTTGTGGCGAAGGAATCTGTGCCTTCATAAACTACTTCAATGCCCGTTTCTTCGGTAAAGGGGGCAAGGGCGGCTTCAACTTTTTCTTGTTGTTCGCCGATCATCACGCCGAGAATTGTCACTTGGGGTTGATCATTTTCTCCGCCACCGCCACCGGCTTGATCTGCGGGTTGGCAACTAGCGAGGAGCATTGACCCAGCTAAAAGAGGCGTAAGGTATTTCGCTGTGGAGTTGAGCTGAAATTGAGAGAAGAAAGTTTTCATTGTGAGATTAAATTATGGAATTAAAAATTTAAATAAGGTTTTTTAAGGAAGTTTCAAAAAAAGATTTCTCTAACACGATAAGCGTAAATACTTAGGCTAGAACGGTTTCCATATCGCGATCAAAAAAGTACAGCCGCTCTGTATCGAATAGCCAAGATAGCTCTTGTCCTTCCGCCACCTCAGCACGAGGATCGATGCGCGCGACAAATTCGATGTTGTCAGAGGTTTGTAAATAGACGATGAGTTCGTTGCCCATCATTTCGATTAGGTTAACGATCGCCGAGATTTTGATGCTATGAATATCCGGCGGCAAATATTGGGGGTGGTAAATATTTTCGGGACGGATACCGAGGGTGACAGGATTATTACCAAGATTTACTGAGCTAGGCAGAGGAAGGGTTTGATCGCCAATTTTGAGGACAGGATTACCGGCTGCGGTGGTCTGCTCAATTTCAAAAAAGTTCATGGCTGGACTCCCGATAAAACTCGCCACAAATTTATTAGCGGGATTGTTATAGAGATTGGCGGGGCTATCGACTTGCTGCAAAATGCCGTCTTTCATCACGGCAATGCGATCGCCCATGGTCATGGCTTCTACTTGGTCGTGGGTGACGTAAATAAAAGTTGTTTTGAGATCATGTTGCAATTTACTAATTTCCTTCCGCGCCTGTACCCGCAATTTTGCGTCGAGGTTCGATAGGGGTTCATCCATCAGAAAAACCGCTGGTTGCCGCACGATCGCCCGCCCGACTGCCACTCGTTGCCGTTGGCCGCCGGATAATTCTTTGGGTTTACGGTGCAATAATGTTTCGATGCCAAGCTGCGCTGCGGCACTTTGGACTCGTTTTTTGATGTCGGCTTTGGAATTGCCCTGCAATTGCAAGCTAAAGGCCATATTTTCAAAGACGCTCATGTGGGGATACAGGGCGTAGGATTGGAACACCATCGCAATGTCACGATCTTTTGGGGACAGTTGATTTACGGGGCGATCGCCGATCCAGATGTTACCGGAGCTAATGGTTTCTAAGCCTGCTAATAGCCGCAATGACGTGGTTTTACCGCAGCCGGATGGCCCCACAAACACCAGAAATTCTCCATCGGCAATTTCTAAATTTAGGTTATTAACGGCGGTGTAGTCGCCAAATTGTTTGGTTACCTGTTCGAAGGTTACGCTTGCCATAGTCAGTTAACAGTTATCAGTGATCAGGTATCAGTGCTTCGCTTGGGTGCGTAAATTAGCGGCTTCTTGGAAAGCGGCGGTGTATTGCTGGAAGCCACCGGGGAATGCGATGTTGATCTGTAGGGGATCGGCGGGATCGGTTACGCCTGTTACGACTTTCATTTCGCCGTTAATTTCATCGAGGGTCAGGGGGATTCGGTTTTTTAGTTCGCCTTGGGAACTGTCGATGTATGTGACAAGATTACTGCTCTTTGCCCATGCGCCTATGTCTTGGATTAGTTGCAAAAATAGGCGATCGCTACCGCCGCGACGGATAGTATCGAGTTCGATTTGGCTGGTGATGGTATCGCCCACGCCAATGATTAGGGGCATCAAAGCTGGGTCGAAATTATCTTTTATGAGTTGCAATAACGCGCTATTTTCTTGGGGGGCTTGGCGAGCGTTAAACTCGGCACCGAGGGGATAGCTGCCCGTACGCTGATGATAATAATGGTTGAGCAACACTGGCACACCTGCTTCTTTGACCGCGCCGCGCAACATAAACTGGAAATCTGTTGTACCGGAATCGCTAGCTGTGGCAAACCGCACAATTTCTTTGCCGTTGTCGTCCCGCCCTAGGTTTGGGGCGTAATGGACGAAAAAGCTATTGTCTAAGTCTTGTGCTTTGGCTTTGTCTAAAAGGTCATCCATCAGGGCGGCGATCGCCTTTTGGAGTTGCAGGTAAATATCGAGATTGTCCTGCAAATGTTCTGCTAAAACATTGAGATTTGCCGTGGGAGAAACAAGGTTATCAAGTACTGCCGCCTGAACGAGCATCTTGCGTTTTGACTCGGCGAAATAGTCTGAATGCTCTTCAAAAAAAGTGGCTAAACTTTGCTCGATAAACATCGGCACCGAAGCCAAAAACGTAAGTTCGGCTTGGGTGACACCGGGATGGGAAATTTCGCCGTTACGGGTTTGCCACTGGACACCACCTGCCGCTAAACCGGGTAAATAGGAAACTTGATCACCATTACTAAAAGCTTTTTCAACGATACGGTTAACGCCCCGTCGTCCTTCGTGTTCACCATTGGTTAGCACGAAAAAATGGCTGTCAAATTGCTGGGTCGCACGGATATAGTCGGGGCTAATTTTGCGGGTGAGGGGATCTTTCACTAAACCCATACAAACGCCATCGAGGTCTTGGATGATTAGTAAATTTTCGGTGGTGGCGAGGGTTTTAATAAACGCCTCATGGTTAAGGGAGTAGGATTGCTCATGGAGCGGCGAGAAAATCATAAACCTCTGTGTAATCAATAATTGTGATGGGGAGCTCCCCCTAAATCCCCCTTAACACAGGGGGACTTTTCGCTAAATAAAAAAACGTTAAATCCAGTCTTTGGCGCGTTCCACGGCTTTTTGCCATGTCGCAAAGTTTGCTTGGGCGGCGGCGGCTCCGTTACCGGGGGTAAATACGCGATCAATTTGGCGATCGCCCACCAGTTTTTCGTAACTATCCCAGAAACCCACGGCTAAACCTGCGGCAAAAGCTGCGCCTTGGGCGGTGGCATCGAGCACGGCGGGACGTTCCACGGGAATCCCCAACACATCGGCTTGGAACTGCATCAAAAAATTGTTTTGGCAAGCACCGCCATCGACCTTAAGTTCTTTAATCGGTGTGCCGGAATCTTCATTAATCGCGTCAACTACTTCCTTGGCTTGGTAGGCGATCGCCTCCAGTACTGCGCGAACCATATGGGCTTTCCCAACGCCACGGGTAATCCCTAGAAATGCTCCCCTTGCCGCCATATCCCAGTGGGGCGCACCCAAACCGCTCAGGGCAGGCACAAAATATGCGCCGCCATTATCGGGCACAGACAAAGCAAGTCCTTCCGTTTCGCTGGCAGATTTAATAATTTCTAGACCATCCCGCAACCATTGGACACAAGCTCCAGCGGTAAACATGCTCCCCTCAAGGGCATAACCCACCTCGGTTTTCGTCTGATCGGCATTGAGCTGGGTGCAGGCAATGGTAGTTAACAGTTTGTGCTGGGATCGCGTAATTTGATCACCCGTGTGAGCCACTAAAAACGCCCCCGTGCCATAGGTACATTTCAACAAACCGGGGCGATCGCAACCATGGGCATAGAGGGCTGCCTGTTGATCCCCAAAGATGGCGGCAATGGGAATTTCTGCACCGAATAAAGCGGGATCGGTGTAACCAAAAACGCCTAAACTC
The DNA here is from genome assembly GCF_001904615.1 of [Limnothrix rosea] IAM M-220. NCBI lineage: Bacteria > Bacillati > Cyanobacteriota > Cyanophyceae > Chroococcales > Geminocystaceae > Picosynechococcus > [Limnothrix rosea] IAM M-220. Next base: position 21,770 of record NZ_MRBY01000031.1, on the reverse strand, counting down.
GATTGCACCTTGGGCATCATTGACGCGGGAATTCCAAATAAATCCAGTAGTTCCGCATCCCAATTTTGCGTGTTGAGATTGAGTAACATTGTCCGGCTGGCGTTACTGTGATCCGTGGCGTGAACTTTGCCGCCAGTGAGATTCCACAAAGCCCAAGTGTCAACGGTTCCAGCAAGAACATGGTCTAAATTGATGTCACTATTTTTTTTCGCCCAATCCAATAACCAATTGAGTTTTGTCGCGGAGAAATAAGCGTCTAAGACTAAACCCGTTTTGTCGTAAATTGCACTGGCTTTGCCTGCTGCACTGAGTTTGCTACAAAAATCTGCGGTGCGGCGATCTTGCCACACAATGGCGTTGTGGAGGGGTTTGCCGGTGGTTTTATCCCAGAGTAAACAGGTCTCGCGCTGTACGGTCAGCCCAATGGAAGCAATCTCGGTGGGAGCAATATTATTTTCCCGCATCGCTTGCTGCATCACGGTTTGGGCATCTTGCCAAATATCCATCCCATCATGCTCAACCCAACCGGGCTGGGGATAATGCTGGGGTAATTCTTTGTAGGCTTGGGCAACGATGTCGCCGGCTGCGTTAAAAATGAGGGCTCGGTTACCAGTTGTGCCGAGATCTAACGCCATTACATATTTTGAGTTTGCCATTATTTCTCCCAAATCAAAGTTTTTTAGGTGATGTTAAAAAAAAGTGGTTTATAAAAAAGTTAGATATTGAAAAATTAGGTTATCAATGGGCGATCGCCGCCTCTAGGGTGGTTCCGTCGTAATGATAAAACCTTCACCATTACGCAGTTTGATGCGCTCTAGCTCGGTAGTCTCCACAATATCCAAACCCGGGGTGGCGATCGCCAAGTGCCATTGGGCGAGATCAAGACAGAGCCACGACCCTAGGGTGACAGTCATGGGTGCACCAGCCATATGGACAACCATAGCCAAACGCTCTTTGGTCACCGGATTTGTACGCATTCCATAGAAAACCGTGCGTTTATCATCGGACATATGGTGAAAGCGATCACCCTGCTCAAAGCAGAGATTTTGCTGTAGCCAAGGCTGATTTTTGCGATATTGCCGCAGTGCGTAGTTAAAATTGCAGCGATCGCGGGGTAAATTGTTGAAATAATGGTGCACTTGGGAAACAGCGTGGCCATCCTCCACAAAGGCTGTGGCAATGAGTTTTAGCTGCGTCACATCGAGATAACTGAGGCGCGGGTAATTCGGGGATAATTGCGCCCGACAAAACTCGGCAATTTTTTCGAGGTCGTAGTCTAAAGTGGCGATCGCCTTTTCAAAGGTTTTAAGTAAGTGGCGGGCTTGCTTCAGGGTGCGAAACCCAAACTCTTTTAAATGACGAAACGCCCAGGGCTGCTGGTACAGTTCCGGTGTCACTTGCCAGTAAAAAAAACCAATTTCCTCCGCCGCCACCTTCACCCCATAGTGATCATCCGTATTACGGAAAAAACCCCAAGGCGCATGCATTAGGGCATTAAGAAAGTCCATGGGAATACCCGGACTAAAGCCATAAATCCACAACTGGGTCGCAGGATTGTCATAGGCATTTCGTAAAATCTCCGGTAAAGTTTCCCCAAAATACTCATTAATACGCGTCGCCCTCGTATCAATTTGGTTGCCCTTGCGCACCGTATCGTGATTGGCATAGCCCGTAATCCAGCGATCGCCTTGCCACATCGTGCGGGAAACATCCCCCCATTTTTGTATCCAAAAGCCCTGTAATGTCGGCGTATTATGTTCAAAAATTAGCGGACTCCACTGAAAGCAATCCGGTTTTTGCTCGATTAGATCGCGATAGGTTGCCTTCAATTCCCAACCAGAGTTAGGCCAAGGTCGGCCGTCTTCGTAAATCGCTAAAATTTTGCGGCAATGTCCGCCGATTTCCTGCTTTACATCACCCATGGCGAGGAGAAAACCAGAGTCATAGTCGAGACGGCCTCGCTCATCTTTAATTTGAAAATCCTGCCCGCCATCCACGCGAATCCCATCGGCACCGAGATTAATTTTACGGCGCTCCAATTCCAGTAAAATAGCCCGCACCATGGGATGCTGCTGATTGGTATCCTGACCATACATATTATCGCCACGGCAAAATCGCGCATTAATCAGAAGTAGAGCCTGGTTATGGAGATGGCCATACACGAGGTCAAAAATGACTTGAATAGCACCTTGGGAAAAGTTGTGCACAGTGGCAATAAAATCGACAATTTCTGTCGGACGCAAACTACCCAGTTGGGACGGACTCACCGCCGCGGCTCCGATAATGGGGTCATCGTAGCCCCAATTTTTAACGTCAGGCTTACGGAGCTTAATGTGTAGATAGCGATTTGATGCCGACATCACCTGCCAAAAGCGTTGATTGATCAGTTCTCCTTCTGGCAAATACTCCACCGTTGGCTCAATGGGCAATAGTTCAATCGCGTCAAACCCCACATAATTTTTTTCGGCGGTGGTTAAAACTTGTTTGTTGGCCAGTTTTTGGGAAAGCTTTTGGTAAATGTGGGTCAACCCCTCAAAGGTGCCTTCTTTCGATGCTGTGCCCACATGAATTTGCAAAATATTTGTCGGCGGTTTTACAACGGCATTTGTTTGAAAATATTCAAGGTCACGGCGATCGCCCTGCAATTTCGCCATATTGTAAAGTTCTGCTGGCGCAAAAATTCCGTAGGGTAATGAATCGGCAAAAATATCGCGCACAATGTTTTCAGGAGTATCATCTTCTCCCTGTCGTAGCCAATAGAAAGCACCTGATTGGTGGCGATCGCCTGCCTGTAAACCCGCCACAACACCCCAGACAAACTCCCCTTGGCGAGGAAGATTTACCCGATCTAAACGACATTGGATCTCTTGATTTGCAAGGCGAAAATCAATGGCATTCAGCGGTGTAAAAACCTCCAGATAAAATGGCTCCCGACTCGCATCAGGCACCCAAAAACCAAACTCCGTTAGCCCGTCAGCCCGATAGTGAGCCCCTAATTTACGGGTAAGGTGCTGCGCCACTGCAAACACATCAGTACTGTTGTCCTCAATGTTTTTTGCCCAAGTTAATAGCTGTTGGGTTTGGTCGATAATTAATTTAAGTTGGGGGGAAATAGTCACTCAGTTCGTTGGGGTAACAACAATGGTCGATAAAATATGCCCAGAAAATCTAGGGCGATCGCCTCACTCACAAAAAAATTGCCCTGGGTCAACCACCGCTAGGTTGCGGCTATCTTGCCTGATCTTGCCTTAATCCGTCGGACTATCCGCCCCTTGGGGCATGGCTTCAAGAATCACACCTTGACCATCCCTCAGCTCAAATACTCGCAAAGCTTCAGCCGTACTCTCCAGCTCTAGGCCGGGTGTGGCGATCGCCACGCGCCATTGACTCAGATCCAACTGGAGCCAGTCAGCAAGGGTCACCGTTGTCGGTTCGCCACCCATATGGGCAACCATCACAATTTGCTCCGGAATTTTGTCGGATTCAGGATCCACAAGCTCTGTGCGCAAACCATAAAAAACAGTGATATCAAACTCACTAATGCGATTAAAACGATCCCGCTCCTGCAGATTTTCCCGTAACCAAGAATGTTCCCGACGATATTGCCGCAACAAAAGATTAAAGTTACTTAGCTGGGCACTAACCCGCCCTTCATAGTGGGACACCCGACAGGCTTCATGGCCATCCTCCATAAATGCCATGGCAATCGTTTTTAGCTTCGACACAGTGAGTGCATCTAAAAACTTTTGATGCTCATTCTCACCAATTTTTTCGAGGGGTTCTACGGGACAAACACCATCTTTATCAATACATTTTTGGCAAATATCAGCCGTTTTCGCCAAATCATAATCGGTAAAAATCAACGCCTCATTCAAGGCTTTCATAAAGCGTTTCAGCTCATCCAAATCATCAAAACCCAGAGCCTTTAGTTGCTTAAAAGCCCAAGGCTCAGCGTAAAGTGCCGGAGTAATTTGCCAATCGAGAAAACCCACTTCCTCTGCCGCCACCTTAACGCCATAAAGCTCATCGGTATTACGGAAAAAACCCCATGGCGCTCGCACCAAAGCATTGATAAAGTCCATCGGCAAGCCGGGCATAAAGCAATATACCCACATCGTTGTGGCCGGATTATCGTAGGCATTTTGGATAACCTCTGTGAGATTTTCCCCAAGGAACCAATTAATATCGCTCGTTTCTGGATCGATCTGATTGCCCCGGCGCACGGTGTCGTGGTTCGCACAACCCGTAATCCAGCGATCGCCTTTAAACATCACCTCAGTAATGCGGTTCCATTTATAATCCCAAAAACCTTTAAGGGCAGGAGTATTATGGGCAAAAATCAAGGGACCCCACTGGTAGGACTCCGGGCGTAGCTCAATCAGATCGCGATAGGTTGAAGACATCTCCCAGCCCTCCTCTGGCCAAGGTCGCCCATCTTCAAAGATCGTAAAGAGTAACCGTTGGCGATCGCCAATCTCTTGGATCACATCACTCATCGCCAACAAATAATTATCATCCTGCTCTACCCGTCCCGATAACGGGTTAAAAAAGCGAAAATCTTGACCCCCATCAATACGAATCCCGTCCGCACCACTATTAATGCGTCGCCGTTGCAACTCCAGCAAAATCGCCCGTACCTGCGGCAACTGGTGGTTTAGATCCTGCCCATACATATTAGGCCCCTTGACATACTGATTATTGATCAGCTCCAACGCCTGATTATCCGCATGGCCATAAACAAGATCATAAATTACCTGAATCGCTCCCCCCGAAAAATTGTGGAGCGTAGCGATAAAATCAATCAGCTCATCCGGTCGCAGGGTTTCCAGAATGGTCGGATTTGTCGCCGCCGACCCAAGAATCGGCACATCATAACCCCAGTTTTGGGTTTTCGCTTTCCGCAGCACAATATCGACTTCTAAACCCGACTCAATCTTGCCCGTTTCAATACTCTCACTCGGTTCAATCGCAAAAAATTCATGGTGACGATTATCCCCCTCAAGGCGGTATTCAATAGTTGGCTCAATGGGCAGCAATTGCAGCGCGTCATAGCCCACATAGTTTTGCTCAGCGGGGGTCAACCCTTCGCCAGCCTCCAGCTTGTCAGAAATACCCTGGTACACCTTCGCCAAACCCGCCAGAGTTCCTTCAGGAGAAGCCGTTTTAATGTGAATTTGTAGAATATTTAGTGGCGCAGGCACACGGGGCAGCTCACTATCAGGCTCAGCTAAAATTAGGCGATTTTCTGGCTTCACAGCAGTGCCAACAGCAACGGAGTTGGCCTCAAAATACGCAAGGTCTTTCCGTTCACGCTGTAGTCGATCCACATCGTAGAGCTCCGCTGGCCCAAAAACACCATAGGGCATTGAAACAGCTAAGACATCTCGAATGATGGATATTTGACCTTGGAGGCGATCGCAGTACCGGAGCCAATATAAAGAACCCATTTCTTCACGAGTGCCGGGGCGCATCCCTGCAACCACCCCCCAGAAAAACTCCCCCTGTTGGCACAGCTCAACACAATCTCGGCGGCAGGTGATTTTTTGCTGTGTTGCGCGATAGTCAAGGGGTTCCAATGGCGTAAAAACCTCAAGGAAAATATCCCGGTTCGTTTGAATCACTTCCCCCGCCAGCTCTGGTGTCCAAAAACCAACTTCCGTTAAACCATCTTCCCGGTAATATGTCCCCAACCGCATTGCAAGTCGTTGGCCTTTATGAAAAATACTTTCGTCAGAATCGGCGATCGCCGCTGCCCAGTCCAGTAATTTTTGAGTCTCCTTTTGTTCGAGTGAAATCTGTGATGAAATATGCACTTGTTCCAATGACCGCAACAACAACTATTCGATAATTACTTCAAATACTAAACGATTCAAAAAAGCCTTCATCACGAACAATAAACAAAAAACACGTTTCTCTACCTATAGACATATACCCAGAGACCCAAAGCAACATAGCGACACATAAGCGATGCAGCTACCTTCATCCAATAAACACCTTGACCGCCAGAATTCTCCAATACATTCAATCCCAGAAATAAAAGATAAATCAACCAAAAAAAACTCAATAAAAAACAACTTACCAACAGAAACCAATCCCAAAAAGCCTGTCATATCAAGCATTCCAAGAAAAAAACAACCACATACAAACAAAAGTAGTAGAGAAACGAATCATAAAAAATATATTAAGAAGAAAAATATTCCCACACTTTTTATACAAAAAAAATTATCACTCTCTAGGTCTATTTATTTATGTTTCGCTAGGTAAATGATCTCACCAAGGCGATAGTGTTATGCTTCTAGCATGACCAATAGAGTTGTAGTTATTGCTCCATATAATCATGAATATATTTGATCAACTACCGAGAGCTCACTTAGCTCCTTGCATTCGACTTTAGCAATATTGTTAAAGCAATTATGTACACTTTACTGACCAAAAATACCGAATGCGAACCAAGGCTTCAGCATCATTTTTGATACATCATACAAAGTGTGACCACTCAAGTCTGTTATTGGTCAAATTGAGCGCTCAGCGTTACTAGCATAAATTCCACTGTTGCTTTGTAGCCTGAATATAAACCATGAGGGAGAAGCTCAGACAAAGCGATTTGCACAACTCGATACTTAAAACGCCTAAATTTTAGTAGTTTGAAATTACCCAATGGATCACGACCTTGAACAAAACTTCCCTGTTCACAGATTTATCCCTGCGGTTTTGATGCCATAACGAGTTTGCAGTTTGCAATATTTTGTCTATTTGTTGGCAGTCATAACGTTTGTTCTCGGTAGCATAATAGATGCAGTTACTTTTTCTAGAAATATCCCCTTAAAAAAGTAAGTTGAGAATCAACAATGTATAAAATTCGAACCCTTGGAGGTCTTCAATGAAATCTTCTCTCGTCATTCTCTACCATAGGGAACCCTATGATGAGGTGCGCGAAAACGGTAAAACTTTCTACCGTGATAAGAAAAGCCCTAACGGCATTATGCCAACCCTTAAGAGCTTTTTTGCCAATGCTGAACAAAGTACTTGGGTCGCGTGGAAGCAAGTAACACCAAAGCAGCGGGAGTCCTTTCAAGATAAAATGGCGTATCCCGGCCAAGAGAATAGTGTGGTACATCGTATTCCCTTGTCGGCTGAGCAGGTCAAAAACTTTTATCACGTTACGTCGAAGGAAGCTTTTTGGCCTATTTTGCACTCTTTCCCATGGCAGTTTACCTACGATTCTTCGGATTGGGATAATTTTAAGCACATTAATGAGATGTTTGCTGAGGCGGCCTGTGCTGAGGCGGAAGATGATGCTCTGTTTTGGGTGCATGATTATAATCTCTGGCTTGCGCCTTATTTCATTCGCCAGATTAAGCCCAATGCCAAGATTGCGTTTTTCCACCATACGCCGTTTCCGAGTGTGGATATTTTCAATATTTTGCCGTGGCGTGAGGCTATTGTTGATAGTCTCCTGTGCTGTGATCTCTGTGGTTTTCATCTGCCGCGATATGTGCAGAATTTTGTGGCAGTGGCTAGGAGTCTGCGGAAAGTGGAGATTACGCGCCAAGTGCCTGTCGATGAGAATTCTTTTACGCCTGTGGGCACTGCCCTCGCTGAGCCTGTTATTACGACGCAGCTCAAGGTTGGCGATCGCCTCGTAAACCTAGATGCCTTTCCTGTGGGGACAAATCCGAGTTTGATCCGCTCCCAGGTCGAGCAAGAAGCGACACAGCAACGTATCAAAGAAATTCGTGAAGAACTTGGTGGTAATAAACTCATTCTTTCCGCTGGACGTATCGATTACGTTAAAGGAACCAAAGAGTTGCTTGTTTGTTATGAGCGTCTCTTAGAGCGCCGTCCCGAACTGATTTCTAAGGTTAATTTGGTTGTAGCAGCGGCGAAACCCGCAACGGGTATGCGCGTTTATAAGAATGCCCAGAGTGAAATTGAGCGTTTGGTGGGCAAAATTAATGGTCGCTTCGCCAAGCTAAATTGGACACCGATCCGTCTATTTACCAGTGCTTTGTCCTATGCCGAACTACTGGCACTGTTTGGCGCGGCGGATATTGCGTGGATTACGCCCCTGCGGGATGGCCTAAACCTTGTTGCGAAGGAGTATGTTGTCGCCCATGGTACGCAGGACGGTGTTTTGGTTTTGTCTGAGTTTGCGGGCTCGGCGGTGGAGCTACCTGATGCGGTTTTAACGAACCCCTACGCTGCTAAACGGATGGATGAGTCCATTGATGAAGCGTTAGCAATGCCTGTGGAAGAGCAGCAACGCCGTATGAAAAATATGTACGCATCTATTCAGCGCTATGACGTGCAGCAATGGGCAAATCATATGTTCCGTGAGGCTCAAGCTTCGCCGGAATTGGGTAAGGAACCAGCCCTTGTTTAAGGGGATAAATTTCTCACTCAGTACTGGGGGCGATCGCCCCGCTTGACAACCCAAAAGATATGGAGGGGAATCTTTCCCAGAGACCCCTCTAGTAAACTAATCCAAGGATTTATGCGAGATTTACAAACTGTCCAAAACTCGACTTATGACCTGATTATTATCGGTGGGGGAATCAACGGTGTTGGCATTGCCCGCGATGCAGCGTTACGGGGTCTTAAGACATTACTTTTAGAAAAGAATGATTTTGCCAGTGGATCAACCTGTTGGTCTACCCGCCTCATCCACGGTGGCCTACGGTATCTCGAATATTTAGAATTTCCCCTTGTGCGTGAATCCTTGCATGAACGGGAAATTTTATTAAGGAATGCGCCTCATCTTGTGCAGCCTTTGCAAATGACGATTCCCCTTTATAAAGGGGCTGCCCGTGGTTATTGGCTGATCCAGGCAGGGATGCTCCTTTACGATATTCTCAGTTTTGATAAGACTGTGCCTGCTCACCGGATGCTAAATGCGCAAAAGTTTAAACAGCTTTTCCGTACGGTGCGCTCCCAAGATATTATCGGCGCAGCGCAATATTACGATGGTCAGGCGGAGTATGCAGAAAGACTGGCCTTAGAAAATGTCCTTGATGCCCAAGCGGCTGGGGCAACGGTTTTAAATTATGCGACTGTGACGGAACTGCAAATCGGCGATCGCCCCACTGAAATCACCTCAATAACTTGTAAAGATCAGCTGACAGGTGAAAGCTTTACGGTCAATGCGAAAGGTAGTGTTGTCGTTAATACGTCGGGACCTTGGGTAGACCAAGTTTGTAGTCGCGCCAAGGTTGGCGAAGAACCAAAACCCCTAGGTAAAGAGCCCAAAATGGGCGGGACAAAGGGTAGCCACATTGTCGTTGATCCTTTTCCCGGCGCACCCAGTGGCGCGCTCTATGTGGAAGCCGCTAGCGACAACCGTCCGTACTTCATTATTCCGTGGCTCGGCAAATATCTTATCGGGACAACGGATATTAAATACGACGGTAATCTCGATAAAGTTAAGGCGAGTGATGCGGAAATTGATTATCTCCTCTCGGAAACGAATCGGGTGCTACCTTCGGCTCAGCTCACCCGTGACGACGTGAAATTTACCTATTCCGGCGTACGTCCATTGCCCTATGTCGGCGACAAAAATCCGGCTAGCATTACCCGCAGCCATATTTTGTTTGACCACAGTCCTGAGGGGGTTAAAAATCTCATTTCCCTCATTGGCGGTAAATTAACGACCTATCGGCAAGTGGGTGAAGAGATGGTGGATTTGGTTTATAAAAAACTCAAGCGTACGGTTCCCCCTTGTTCTACCCGCAAGCGTCCATTACCGGGGGCGATCGCCGCCGATTCTAGCCAGATCGAAATGATGATCAAGCGTTATGGCAACACCGTTGATCGTATCTCTATCCAACATTTGTTCAGGATGTACGGTTCTAAAGCCTCCAATGTTTTAGCATTAGTAGATGAGGCTGCCGACCTCGGTGAACGAATTGTCCCCTATTTGCCGGACATCAAAGCCCAAGCTGTTTATGCCATGCGCGCAGAGCTTGCCCACAATATTGAGGATATTTGTCGGCGCAGAACGACTTTTTCGATGGTTGCAAATTATGGTTACGATGCGCTACCCGCCATTGTTGATGCCCTACAGAAACATTGCGGTTTAGACCAAGCAGAGTGCGATCGCCAAGTTGCCGCCTATAAGCGCTTTATCGAACGTAACTGTTTACCAGATTTTGCCATTGCTGATCCAGCAGAGCGCAATTCCGCTGCTCCCAAAGCAGAAGTGTACTCATAGAAAGTTTGCCTCGTTTTTGTTGTAGGACAGCATTTTATTACGCATATTTAAAAACACCTTTTAAACAGCGAATATTTAGCGATTTTACGGAACCGCTAGGCTTCCTACAGTTATTTTTTCCGTAGATCACCATTACTCAAGCTTGTTAAAACAAAAAACAATGTCTCCTTTTACTTCCACTGTCACAACTGAAGAACAACATAATACAGGTAATAGTCCAGCCCCTGTCACCAATACTGTCATTCCCCAAACATGTCCTAAGACAGTAAATGCTAATCGTAAAACCATTGCGATGCTTGGTGCAGGGGCTTGGGGTTCTGCTCTCGCGACCTTGGCTTCGGTCAATGACCATGAGCTGCGCGTCTGGTCACGCAGGGGGGAACTCAGTCTTGAAGAGGCGATCGCCGATGCAGATGTCATTATTTCGGCGATTTCCATGAAGGGTGTGCGTAGTGTCGCCGCTCAGCTGAAAGAGTTGTCCATTCCCAAGGATGCCATTATTGTCACCGCAACAAAGGGTTTAGAGCCGAAAACAACCCTCACCCCTTCTCAAATTTGGCAAGAGACTTTTCCTGATCATCCTGTTGTTGTGCTTTCTGGCCCGAATCTTTCTAAGGAAATTGAAGCTGGTTTGCCTGCAGCAACGGTTGTCGCTAGTGCTGATGAAAATGCGGCGATCGCCGTCCAAGAATTATTTTCTTCCAACTGCTTTAGGGTCTATACCAATACAGATCCCGTTGGTACAGAGCTAGGCGGCACCTTAAAAAATGTGATTGCCATTGGTGTCGGCATTTGTGAAGGTCTGAATCTGGGGACAAACGCGAAATCAGCCCTAATTACCCGCGCCCTCCCCGAAATTATTCGCATCGGCACGCACTTCGGCGCTCAGCCAGAAACATTCCTCGGTTTAGCAGGATTGGGAGATATGCTCGCCACCTGCATGAGTCCTTTAAGCCGCAATCACCGCGTCGGTTATGGCTTGGCACAGGGCAAGGATCTCAAACAAATCCTTGAAGAGCTGGGCAGTACTGCCGAAGGCGTAAACACCACCAAAGTGTTGATTAACCTCGCAAATCGTGAAGGTATTCCCATTTCCATTTCCCGCCAAATTTACCGTTTACTTAAAGGTACAGTTACCCCAATGGCAGCGGTGGAAGCGCTAATGGAGCGGGAACTCAAAGCAGAGTCCTGCGAACTTTTTGAAAATTCTGACGAAGAAGAATAAGCTCTAATTTTCTTCGTTTTTCCCAACTAAATAAAATAGAAAAGTGCCCCAAGGAATTATTTTCCCCAAGGCACTTTTTTTCGTTTAGAAAAGCAATATTGCCAAAACAGTTGGCGTAGTTATGCAGCGTTAAGACATGGTAATTGGGTTTCCTTTAGGGCGATCGCCTTAAAGAAAGCTCTTAACGTTTTTGCAAGTCTCGAAGAAGAAGCGCACATTATCTTCTGGAGTACCGACGAGCACACCATGACCGAGATTGAGAATATGACCTTGGTCGCCAACCTTTTTCACCGTGTCAATAATGCGGCTCTTAATAAAATCGTGGGAGCCAAATAGCACACCGGGATCGATATTACCCTGAAGGATAATGTCCTTACCGAGACGCTTTTTCGCATCGAGCATATCCACAGACCAGTCAACACTAACGATGTCAACGCCTGTTTTACCCATGCGCTCTAACACACCAGCACTGCCGCTAATGTAAAGAATCAAAGGAAAATCAGGGTATTTTTCTTTGACCTGATCAATTACCCGTTTCTGGTAAGGCAACGCGAAAATGTCGTAGTCTTGGGGGCTAAGCTGACCGGCCCAAGAGTCAAACATCTGGATAATCTGCGCGCCACACTCGATCTGGTAACAGACATATTTGGCGATCGCATCGGCGATATTACTCAGGAAACTGTGGAGAATCGCAGGCTGAGAAAACGCCATATTTTTAATAATCGCGTAGTTCTTAGAACTTTTACCCTCGATTGCATAGGCTGCCAAGGTCCAAGGCGCACCCACAAAACCAAGCACAGTACCCTCATTTTTCACTTCATCACGGAGAGTGTTGAGGATAGTTTTAATAAAAGGTAGACATTCCTCCGGCTCAAACGGTGTCATTGCATTAACCTGTGCCTGAGTCCGAATCGGATCAGTAATTTGGGGGCCTTTGCTTTCTACAATGTCAAAATCAATGCCCATGCCAGGGAGCGGCGTCAAAATGTCAGAGAACATGATCACACCGTCGGGCTTGAAAGCATGCCAAGGTTGCAGAGAAATTTCGATCGCGAGATCTGGGTTTTCAGAACGGTCACGGAAGCTCGGATACTTCTCCCGTAGATCGCGATAGATTTTCATATAACGCCCTGCTTGGCGCATCATCCACACCGGAGTCCGCTCGACTTTCTCCCCCCGTGCAGCCCTCAATAACAGAGGTGTATTATTGCTTTCCGACATGATTTATTAAAATAATTTTTGTGCCTTTGTAAGCTTATCATCTCGGTTTATGAAATAAGCTTGAGACATTAGAGTAAGCAGTTAACAATTATTAAGAAATATTGTGAACGATCCTTCTTCTCGTAATATTCAATTCAATTCTTCCGGCTTGGGTTGTTTTTTGACCTTTATCCTGATAGCGGCGCTGTTGACGTCGGTGGGACTAGGCTGGATCGTCAATGGCTTTATCATTTTAATTTTATTGATTCCAGTGACGATTATTCTTGGGGTTTTGGGTTTTCAATGGTGGCTCAAACGCAACATTATTGAGGATGATTGTCCAGTTTGTAGTCAAACTTTTACGGGTTTAAATAACTCTATTGCCCGCTGTCCTAATTGTGGTGAAGTTGTCCAAGTGGTGGATAAGGCCTTTCAACGGCAAACTCCTGCTGGTACGGTGGATATTTCTGCGGTTGATGCTGTTGAGGTGGAGGCTAAACCGGCTGATGTTCGGGTGGTTGATGTTCAGGTCTTAGAACCCGGCGAAGATTAATTTCACATTGGGTTCATTGGGCGATCGCCTCCCTTGATCGTGTAAACCAGCTTTTCGTCATGGGAGGCGTTAGCTCATTATTCATACATATTAATGGTGTGAATTTATCTGCGTTACTCAAGTTTTTGTGATTTACCGACGATCCTTTTTCATTGTTTGATTATGTCCTCATCTGTTCAAAGTCCTGTTGAAGTTTGGCAAGGGTTTCGTGCTTTATCGGATCCGTTACGTATCCGCATTGTCGAGCTACTGCGATCGCAGGAATTGTGTGTGTGTGAGCTATGTGACGAGCTGGACACGAGCCAATCGAAATTATCTTTTCACCTAAAAAACCTGAAGGACGCGAATTTGGTGATCGCTCGCCAACAGGGGCGTTGGATGTACTACCGCCTGAATGTGTCGCAATTTGCGGAGTTGGAGTCTTATCTGGCTGGGTATAAAAAGAGTCAGTTCAATCCGGCGAAGCCTTGCTGTGAGTAAATGGTTTCAGATTTCTCGTCAATTATTAAATTCAGAAAAATCGTTATGGCAATCTTGGGTCGTGAATTTCAAGGTTCAGCGCCAGAAAAATCATGAAAAAAGTAATGTTTGTCTGCCGTCGCAATTCCTGTCGCTCCCAGATGGCGGAAGGTTTTGCGAAAACTCTAGGAGCTGGAAAAATTGAGGTTGTGTCATCGGGTTTAGAAGCCAGCCGCGTTCATCCCACGGCCATTGAAGTGATGGCAGAAATTGGCATTGATGTAAAAACACAAACTTCTGATGCGTTGAGTGATTTTCAGGCTGAAGATTTTGATGCCGTAATTTCCATGTGTGGCTGCGGTGTGAGCCTTCCCGAAGCATGGGTTACTCGCGAAGTTTTTGAAGATTGGGATTTAGAAGATCCCGATGGTAAGTCGATTGAAATCTTTCACCGAGTTCGCGACCAAATTAAAGGGCGAGTATCAAGTTTAATAGGGAAACTTGGAGAGATTTAGTGTTGATGTGCGTTACGCTTCGCTAACACACTCTACTTTATTGGCTTATTCGTTCATGTTGCGGTAGGTGGCCACAGCAGAGGGGGAAATACGGTTGAGATAACGGAAAATCGAATATTTCAGTACCGTGTCGAGAATGACGGGGAAGGTGGCGATAAACAGAAAATTAAAATCGCGGCTTTCGGCAAGACCAAAATGCTTGGCGACGCTTTCTAGGACAATTTCCCAGCCGTGGGGCGAGTGGTAACCGACAAAAATATCGGTAAACAGAATAATCAAAAAAGCTTTTGCCGAATCACTCAGCCCGTATACCACTTCGTCTAGAAAACTTTTGAGCACAGCAATTTCCCGTTTGCTAGCAAGAAGAACCACCACAAACGCAAAAAAGGAACAAATGTCCGCAAAAATATTTTCATAGGCGTTATAGCTGCGATCGCGATATTCAAGGGCAATTTCTGTGGCTCTTTCCCGAATTTTGTCCTGCATTTCTGCTTCGTCTAGGGCAGGGGCAAAACCAACAATGCGACGCATTTCTAAGCTGGCACGATAATGTTCTAGCTCTGCAAATGCCTCGTCTTCAAGGTCGTTGTTGGCAAATAGAGCAGGACTCGCTTCGGTAAAAAAATGTTCTTCCACGAAGGGCGTAATGGCGATTTTTGAAAGTTGGTGTACCAGCAGCGGAATGATCACGAGCATCAACAAAAACTTAATTGATACGGCTGTTTTGTTGCGCGATCGCCGAAACTTTGTAACGACTTCTTCTTCTGCTGCTTGGGATTTTGGGTCAATTTCCTGCTGAATGCGACTAAAGGTGCTTAGGATCGAGCGCGGTACTAACCCCGTTTTATTCATCGCGGTGTCGGCTTTGCGGCGTGGCCGGGGTGCATCGGGATTAGATAATTCGCCATTTTCTAAAGGAGCTGTTGATGGGCGATCGACTTTGATTAAAGCAACAGACTGTTTCGACAGAGGGCGACCGTAATGTGCTGTAATTTCGTCGATAAACCGTAATTTCTCGATAATGATTGTTTCTTTTTCGGCGGCATCGGGATAGAAAGAATTGCTCGATTTGCGATTAATGGTTTCTTCAGAAACAGCTATGACTGTTTTAAATGACCGAAATTCCCGTAGACGTACCTGGGCAATTTTGAGCTGTTTGCGCACTTCCCCTTGGAAATAATCAATGACACTATCGCTATACTCAGCATTACGGCTGGCAACGGGTTTACCGCCAAAGTGTTCGTCTTCCATTGCCTTGATGGTAAGGGCAGCGCGATATGCTTGCTCTAAAGCGCGGTCTGGTGTGTCATAAAACCAGTTGCGGGCTTTGTTGACAAGGTCATTAAATTTCATGGGATACCATCAGTGGAGCCTAGGCAATATTGGTTCATTATTGTAGCGATTTGTTTTGTTGGCAATGGTTTGAGTTGAGCAGTCACAATTTAGTTTTTCATCGTCGTTGTTATGGCAAAGTTACAGGATTCACAGGGGCAACAGCTTTGGTTGAGCGGCAAGTCTTGCAGTGGTAAAACGACATATCTGGTTCAGCAGATCCAGCGACATCACGCAGCCCGGGGCGATCGCCGGGTTTTAGGTCAAACACCGGTTGTATTTCAAGCGCCACAATCGGCGCAACAATCCATGTTGGTGCTGGCTGCAAATAATCGCAATCAGCGAGAATTAGCCGATGCAATTCAAGAGGCTTTGCAGGGTACAGGGAATTTTGTGAGTAAAACGCCCCTTGGTTTTATGGCGGATGAAGTGGTGTTATTTTTTCCACTCGTTTGTGATGTCCTCAATCTCCGGTCCGAGTTTCCATTACGCCTGCGTCCGGAGCTAGAACAAAAATATGCGACAGAACTGTGGGCTGCAACGCTCGAAAGTTGGGAGCTGGGTCTCAGTGGGCGATCGCTGTCTCGTTTAATTCGGCGTTTATTAGATTTATTGCAATTAGCGGGGGCGGCAGGTGTTGCACCGGAAGACATTGGGACACGTTTAACGGGGGGTCAATTATCATTGCTCAGCGGCACGATTATCTATGGTCAGGATGATCTATTGGCCACGCTGACGGAAGAGGCGACGGAACTTTTATTGGCTTGGCGTCATTGGTGTTTAGAGCGGGGCTTTCTCACCTATGGCATTATTTATGAGCTTTATTGGCGTTATTTGTTGCCAAACGCTGGCTACCAAAAGCATCTGTTTCAACACTTTGATTCGATTTGGGCGGATGATGTCCATGATTATCCGGCGATCGCCAAGGATTTATGTGAGTTATTTCTCGATGCCCATTTACCCGCCATGTTTACGGCCAACCCCGACGGGCATACGCGTTTGGGGCTCAATGCTGATCCGAATTATCTAGGGACATTAGCGACAAAATGCCAACAGCTTGAACTAGAAACCACTGGTGGTTTGGCGACAACCCTAGGCGAAATTTTGGCAGAGCAATTAACACAACCGCAATTTAGCAACAGCCTCCCCACCACCATTCAGTCCATCCAAAGTCTTTCCCGTGCCAGCCTTTTAGAAAAAGTGATCATTGAAATTCAGCGCTTGATTAAAGACGAATGGGTACAGCCAGAAGATATTGCCATTATCGCGCCCGGTCTCGATGAGGTTGCCCGTTATACCTTGATGCGGAGCCTCGGTGCATCTGGTATTGCTGTTGAACCCCTCAGTGAACAGCGACCAATTTATAGTTCTCCTTGGGGGCGATCGCCGATTACTCTGCTCGCATTACTTTATCCCCACTGCGGCCGACTAATTCAAACCAGCGAAGTAGCGGAATTGTTAATTATGCTTTCGCAAACGGTGGCGGGAGAATATCGCATTGACCCCGTGCGGGCGGGATTATTGGTGGACTATTGCTATCAGCCGGACCCTGACAATCCCCAACTTTTACCCGCAAACACTATGCCACGGGGCGATCGCCTCGGATATCAGGTCACCACAGCCTATGAAGACATTCGCCAATGGCTCAATGGGCAAAAATCACAACTCGATCCTTCTCCCCTCGGTGTTTTAACGACCTTAGACGAAGCAATTCGCTATTTTTTCTTGAACAATTTGTCCCTCAGCTATGAGCAACTGGCCACACTCCGGGAACTTACCGAAACTTGTCAGCATTTCTACGCCGGCGATCGCCGCTTACAGACACACGACGGGACCCAAATTTCTCCAGCATCGCGTTTACCAGAACTCATTGCACTGCTCCAACGGGATTTAATTTCCACCAATCCCCGCCCACAATTTACCTTTAACCGAGCTCAAAAACCCACCGTGACCCTCGCGACAATCTTTCAATATCGCGCTGCAAAACTCCACCACCGTTATCAATTTTGGCTGGATGCCGGCTCAAGACTCTGGGAACAAGGGGGGGCTGCCACACTCTTTGGCTATGGGGTCTTTCAAAGGGATTGGGATGGAGAACCCTGGTCCATGGCAGCAGAAACCCGCCAAAATCAACAAAGACTCCAGCATATTGTGCAAGATTTGGTGGGGCGTTGTGGCGACAAAATTTATCTATGTCACAGCGATCTCAGCGTGAATGGCAACGAGCAAATCGGCCCCTTAATGCCCCTATTGCAAAGCACCCAAGAGCGAATGATCGACACAGTAAATTGATGCCACCTAAAAATTGATGCCACCTAAAAATTGATGCCACCTAAACGCCTTGGAGCACTTCCGTCGGTGTCTGTTGGTTTTCCGTGGACTTCGTTAATGGCGATCGCACCTTAGAGACCTGCACCGCACAAGCTTTCAGCTCTGGTTGGAGAGAAACCGGACAAGCTTCCGGGTGGGTCAAAACATTCGCTTCCGTATCCTCACCCCAAAGTGCGCCCCAATGCATGGGTGCAAAGACAGTGCCCGGAGTAATATTTTTCGTAACGAGCGCCGGAAACTTCGCTGAACCTCGCCGCGATCGCACCTCTAGCAAATCCCCATCTTGAATACCGATGCGTTGGGCATCCCTAGGGTGAATTTCGAGGAAAGGCGCTGGGTGCATTTTTTGGATTTTGGGAATTCTGCCCGTGCGGGTCATGGTATGCCAATGGCCATAGAGACGACCAATCGTTAGCACAAAAGGAAAATCCGTATCCGGCGGCTCGGCTAAACCACGGGAATGATAGGCTGCAAATCTCGCCCGTCCATCAGGCGTATGGAAACGACCATCTTCATACAAACGCTTCCCTTTAAGGGGCGCATCTTGACCCAAAATTTTCTTCAGTAAACCGCGATTATCTTTTTCTTTTTCCTTGTCAGTCTCCTCCAACTCCGCCTTGGGGAAAGGCCATTGGGTCGGGCCTTGTGTCGCTAAATATTCGTGGCTTAGGGCCGTCATGTCACAGGGGCGATCGCCCGTGAGCCGAATAAACTCACCATAAACCTCCGCTGAAGAAACCGCTTGAAACTGCTTCCGATAGCCCAAACGGCGACCCACCTCCGCAAAAATTTCCCAGTCCGCCCACGCCTCACCAGGGCGATCGCGAAACTGCGGACAATAAGTAACCACCCGCTCAGAATTAGTCATTGTGCCCGTTTTTTCGCCCCATTGCAGCGCTGGCAAAAGTAAGTGGGCATACTCCGCCGTTTCCGTCGGGTAGTAAGCATCTTGGCAAATCGTAAATTCAGACTTGCGTAAAGCAGCCTTTGTTCGTTCAAGATCCGGCATACTCACCGCCGGATTTGTGGCGACGACCCACAGCAAACCAACATCTCCCGTTTCTAGACCCGTAATCATCGACCAAGCATCTCTACCCGGCACTGGCGAAATCGCCTTTTCCGGTAAACCCCAAGCCTTTTCCAAGGTTTGACGATGTTCAGGATTTTTAACCAGACGATAGCCCGGCAACAAATGAGCTAAGCCACCCGCTTCCCGTCCCCCCATGGCATTAGGCTGGCCTGTTAACGAGAAGGGCCCAGAGCCGGGTTTCCCAATTTCCCCAGTCATGAGGTGCAAATTGATCAAGGTGCGCACCTTTGCCGTCCCTTCCGAGGATTGGTTAATCCCCATTGACCACAGGGACAGAACGCTACTCGCTTTTGCCCAATATTTCGCCGCCTTTTCTAAATGATCAATGCGAATACCGCAGCGTCGCGCCACCGTTTCGGGCGTATAGCTCTGGACTAAAGTGGCAAATTTCGAAAAGTCACGTGTACATTCATCAATAAAAAAGGTATCAATATGCTCCCATTTCAAAAGCAAGTGGGCAATACCATTAAGCAAATCGATGTCCGTGCCCGGCTTGATCGCAAGGTGTAAATCAGCAGCTTCGGCGGTTTTTGTGAGGCGGGGATCAACAACGACTAATTTCGCGCTGGAATGCTTAATATGTTGATTTAAACGATTAAAAACAATGGGGTGACAGTCTGCGGTATTGCTACCAATGATAAAAGCACAATCTGTCAATTCTAAATCTTCGTAACAGGGTGGGGGGCCATCGGCACCGAAGCTTTGGATATAGCCAGCCACGGCTGAGGACATGCAAAGTCGTGAATTGGCATCAAAGTTGTTTGTACCAAGGCAGCCCTTGAGTAATTTTTGTGCGGTGTAATAATCCTCGGTCTGTAACTGACCAGAACCATACATAGCAATGCCGTCTACACCAATCTGGGCTTTAACTGTTTGAATGCGGTCTGTAATGAGGTTAAAGGCTGTATCCCAGCTCACTCGCTCAAAGGGATCCTCTAGCGATCGCCGATACATCGGGTAAAGCAGACGATCCTTATCAAGGGATTCAGCAATAGTTGCACCTTTGACACAAACCTTACCAAGGCTGGAAGGATGGGAGCGATCGCCCATTACCTTTAGGGGAGTACGGCCGGGCTTATCAACGGGAGAAACCTCCAATCCACAACCAACACCACAGTACGGACAAAGGGTTTTTGTTTTTTGCTGATCCATTGCTAGAAGCTCTACTAAGAGATCAAAGAAAGTTTTGAAGTAATTAAGTTTGCGATCAACTCGCCCATTACTATTAGTCTATGTACCAAACAAATGTCTTTAGGATTTGATCTTCCTTAAACTTTTATTATCATCATAGGGCATACTCTTTATCTTAAATGAGTATCTATTACTATGAGTATTTCAACTCTAAATTATACGGAGGCGATCGCCTTACAAAGAAAATTTTTGATTATTTAGACCATCGTTCTCACCTAAAATCAAAGGTAAATATAACTTTTTTTTGGCATCGCTTTTTTGAAGATAAAAACACCTAAAAAATACCCAAACAAAGTTTAGTAACTCACTTCATTTGCGACAGGAACATTGGACAATTCATCCTCACCTTCATGGAATTCTGCGAAGGCCCCCCTAGGCTCCTTCAAGGAAAAGAGACAGAGGAATGCAACGATTAAGCCACCAACACCGAGTACCTGAAAGAAAGTAGCATTAACATTCGCCACCAAGCACCCAAAATCACATTTGGTTGAAACCTCGATGCCACGGGCTTTTTCGAGGCGCTTGTATTCCTTTCCGGGAGGCGTATCGGAAACGCTCACAGAGTAAAGACAACCGCAGAGGGCTGCCACAATACCAGAACCGGCGATCGCCGCACGCCAGTTAAACATAGAAGTATCAAAGGCAGGGAAGAAAAGAAGCTTAAACGTCTCAGGCTCACCGAAACTGAATGCGCCAGGTATCAAAAATAGTGCAATACCGAAGATCACCATGGTAAACGCAGCAAATGCAGAACCAAAATTACCCCAGTCACCGTAAATACCTTGAGCAGTACCGACATCCTGAGGAGGGAACCACTCCACAACCATCCGAATACCGACAACAAATCCTGCACCAACAAGACCCACCAAAAAACGGCCAATCACCAGCTGATTAAAGCTTTGCGCTGTTGCAAAAATGAGACAGGACATCAATGCATCGATGGGCAGGATAGAGTAGGTCAGCCTCAGACCATACTGATCAAGCAACATGCCGATAATGACGCGAGCCGATAATAGCGCGAACAAAAACGGTCAACGCAACATTACAAAGGCCAATTGTACCGAGCTGAGGACATGTCAAGCCAAATTCTTGACCGATGGTGATGGCAAAGGGAGGAAAGTTGAACCACACCATGAAAGTCAAAAAAAATGCAAACCACGTCATAGGAAGGATTTTATATCTCCCATTAAATGACCACATTGCTTCGAGCATTTTTTATTTTCCAAAAAGAACTGTTCTGATGTTTAAGACCTAACCACAAGAAAAAGATTTTGTTGTATTCAATATGTCTAATTGTTTGTTTTTTTTCAGGGATTGAAGACAATTAAAAATCTTTGTGGCCATGAAAGTAAATGATTAATTAATTTACGCATTAACATGAACAAATGTCGGCAGAACTATTTCCAAAATTTGTATGTTTTAGTAAATTTTTTTTTCAATTGCTTTCAGAAGTTGGCAACAGAATCACACTCTTTACTTGGAAAATTCGTATTATTCGCTACTTTTTTTCAAGAAGTTATGCGGTTTCAGAATAAAGTAATACTCTGATATGCATAGATTGCAAATTATCTGAAACGATGGAGACAGATTTTTTCCATGGTGTAAGTCTGGTCTAAGTACAGGACAAAAGTTGAACAGGGTCGAATAGAGGACAAGGAAAAGAGGAA